>JBKHIL010000247.1:0-3702 GCA_046538645.1 Desulfovermiculus sp. | reverse complement strand
AGCCCTGTTATTGCCCATGCGCGTGAGGTTCTGAACACGCCTCACCTTAGGCAGGGGGGCTGAATCCCCTGATGTGAGTCCCAGATAATAACAAGGCGGATTTCATTGCAAAAACAGGTTTCAACCCCAGCTGAGCTCAGGCAAGCTCATCCCCCCTCCCCGCCCGAAACCCTGTGGATTTACTCCTTTCAAGGGAGGTTTTCTCCCTCAGCCACCAAGACCTTGTCCAACTTTCTGGGCACCTGGGTTGAAGACGAACTGTCCTTTCTTTTCTTTACCCAAGCCAGTGAAGAGCAGGTTCAGGTTCTGGAGCAGAAATACCCCTGGGTCCAGGCCCTGGACCGCTATCAAATGAACTATATCGACTGGATCGGGGGGGAGTTGGATCCGTTCAGCGTGGGCCGGATTCATATTTGTCCTGTGTGGAGCAAAGCTTTGGCTTCGGAAGGGCAGGATGTCATATATTTAAATCCTGGAGTTGTCTTTGGGGGCGGGACGCATCAAACCACCCTGGATTGCTTGAAAGGCTTGAATTTTTTGAGCCAGGAAGGCGGCAGGGGGCGGTTGCTTGATCTGGGCAGCGGAACGGGTATTTTATCCCTGGCAGCAGCCAAGCTGGGCTGGGAGCAGGTTGTAGCCGTCGATCTCAATCCCCTGGCCGCCTGGACCACAAAGGTCAATATGGAAGGCAACGGGCTGTCGGACCGGATTCTGGTGGTTCAGGGGCGGGCAGAGAACGTGGTCGAAATTCCGGCTCAGACAATTGTGGCCAATATTCATTACGACATCATGGCCAAAATCCTGCGTACAAAGGCCTTCAGAGCGGCACGGAATTTCGTCCTCTCCGGATTGCTCAGGTCCCAGGCCATGGCGGTACTTGAACAGCTCAAAGGACTTGGGGCCCTGGTTGAAGGAGTGCTGGAGGATGGGACATGGTTTACCCTGGTTGGGCGACAGCAGGCAGCACTCTGATCGATTGTCCGGGCCTGTGGGCGTCTGGGTGATCAGGGGCATGTTCAAACATTAACAACAGGTGTTTATCTTCAGTCATGTTCGCTCCCCATACTGGACCAGAAGACAGATCCGGCAGCTGGGTGCATACTGTGCATCTGGATCAGCCGTCTTTTGAAGACAATACCGCAGATGTAGACCGCTTGCTGCGGGCTTTGGGCCGGGAAGGCCTGCCTGGCCTGGCCTGCGATTTGGAGTGGATGGGTGAGATTCCGCATATGCTCCGGGACAGCGGTTTTGTCCTGCGCTGTACACTGTTCTCGGACGGCAAGTCCACCGCCCTGACCGGAATTGCCCCTGTTTCTGCCGATCAGCCAAGCCTGGGTCTGGCTGTTGATCTTGGCACCACACGATATGTCCTGCAGATAGTGGACCTTGCTACGGGTGAGCTGCAAAGCAAAATGGAACGGGCCAATCCTCAGGGGCAAATCGGCCCGGACATTCTCACCCGTATTCATCATGCGGCTCAAGGCGATGGTCTGCGAAAGATGCAAGACATCCTTGTTCAGGACATGAATCAGGCCCTTGAAAAACTCTGCGGGGACGAAGGCGTATCTGTTCAAGCTGTCCATAATATAGCGGTAGCCGGAAATACGGCCATGACCCATCTTTTTTTGGGCTTAAATCCCAGGTGGATGATTCGTGAGCCGTACATTCCGGTCGTCAACAGCCCGGGACTCATCCGCGCTCAGGCTTTGGGCCTGCATGTTCACCCCCGGGCCAGGGTCTTTTGTTTTCCCAACATCGGCAGCTATTTCGGCGGAGACCTGCTAGCCGGGATTGTTTTTTCCGGTCTTGATACCCGGGAAGAGCCGGCCCTGCTTGTGGATGTGGGGACCAATGCTGAGGTCATCCTGGGAAACAAGGACTGGCTTATCGCCTGTGCCGGGGCCGCCGGTCCGGCTCTTGAAGGTGGAGTCAGCAGGATAGGAGCCCAGGCCGGGCCCGGGATCATCGATTCTGTTTCCATTGATCCAAATACCCTGCACATAGCTGTACACACCATTTTAAATCTCCCGCCCACAGGGATATGCGGGTCAGGAATCATTGACCTGGCCGCTCAAATGTTTGTGGCCGGTCTCTTAGACTTTCGGGGGAAAATGGTGCCGGAACGGTCTGCAGATCTCTTTGTCCAGGATGACGGCATCTGGCATTTTCGGCTTGTCACGGCAGAGGAGTCGGGGACCGGGCAAGATTTGCTTATCGGACAGCCGGAAATTGACAGTCTGATCAGATCCAAGGCGGCAATGTTCACTATACTGGAGACTCTGGTTGGCTCAGTGGGCATGAGTTTTGAGGATCTCAGCGCTTTTTTTGTTGCCGGGACCTTCGGCAACTATATCAAGCCGGACTCTGCTATTGGCATCGGCATGCTCCCTGACCTGCCCAGGGAGCTTTTTCAGTCCCTGGGCAATAGCTCCCTGGGCGGAGCTGTCCGGTTTTTAAGAGATCCGAGCATGTTCAGGGCTGTTGAGCGAGTCAAAAAACGGATTACCTATCTGGAGCTCAATGTGAACCAGGCCTTTATGAACCAGTTCAGTGCAGCCAAGTTTTTGCCTCATACCGATAGGTCAAAGTTCCCTTCAGTCCAGGTTCAGCCATGAGCAGAAAATATTTTTATTGAAAATTCAGGAGATGATTATGCCGAGAGTAACTTTTTTACCCCATGAGCGAAGTGTCGAGGTTGAAGAAGGGACGCCGATCATCCGGGCGGCCCTGGATGCAGGGGTGCATATCAACGCCTCCTGTGGTGGAAACGGAGTATGCGGAAAGTGCCGGGTGCTGATTGAAGAGGGAGAAGTTATTGGCGGGGTCAATGAAAAGCTGACTCAGACGGATGTTGATCAGGGATACCGGTTGGCCTGCCTGGCCCAGGTGCACAGCGATCTTACGGTCCGGGTCCCTGTTGAGTCGGAGGTGGATGCCAGCGTTTTGGTGGCCACTCCGAGGCGGACGGCGCATATCAAACAGGTCGATCTGGAAGATTTCAAGGAAAAGGGCGTCTTTCTCCCGGCGGTGGAACAGCTCAATATTCAGCTCCCCCCGCCAAATGCTCAGGACAACTCCCCGGACATGACCCGGCTGATCAACCACCTCAAGCTCAAGCACGATGAGCATCAGCTGGTGGTCGATCTCCAGGTCATCCGCAAGATTGTGGATGTCCTCCGGGAACAGGACTTCAATGTGACTGTGACCCTGGCCCGTCCGGTGCGGGAGGGAAGCAAGACCGGGATCATCAATGTTCATTCCGGGGATGCCACAAGGCATAATTATGCCATAGCCATGGACATTGGAACCACCACCATCTACGGCCAGCTCTTAAACCTCAACACTGGAGAAGTCCTGGCCGAATACGGAGATTTTAACGCCCAGATGAGTTATGGTGAGGACGTGATCAACCGGATAGTGCATGCGGAAAAAGGGAATGGACTGGAAGAGTTGAACCGGGCTGTATTAAAGACCATCAACACCATCAATCAAAAGTTAATTAAAAAAGCAGATATTGATCCAGACTTTATTTCCAGTATTACTGTTGCCGGGAACACGACCATGACCCAACTGCTCTTGAAGATCAATCCCCGTTATATCCGGCGTTCACCTTATGTTCCGGCCTGCACGTTGTTTCCGCCCTTCAAGGCTTCAGATCTGGGCATTGATCTTGCTCAGCATGTCCAGGCCCTGGTCTATCCG
>JBKHIL010000246.1:0-3707 GCA_046538645.1 Desulfovermiculus sp. | reverse complement strand
AATATTGGGGATATGGACTTTGTAATGTGATTTGGTTGAAAGGAGGAAATATGTTTTTTGAAAGTGTTGCCCATGCCATGGGCCAAGGTGCCGAAGCCGGGGGGCAGGGAAATCCGTTGGTCGCCTTTATGCCCCTGATTATTCTCTTTGTTATTTTTTATTTTCTGCTCATCAGGCCGCAGCAGAAAAAAGCCAAAGAACATAAAGAGATGCTCAGCAATCTCAAGCGCGGGGATTCGGTTATAACCGGAGGCGGACTCTACGGCCGGATCAGTGCCATCAACGAGGACGTGTTGACCCTGGATCTGGGGAATGGGCAGGAAGTCAAGGTCAATCGAGGCTACATCGCCACAGTAACGGACAGAAAGGTGGTGGATTCCGGGAAAAAAGACAAAAAGGCCAAGGCTGAAGAGTAGGCCGCTCAAATATCTTGTCAGCCCATGGCTGTCTGGACAGGTAAAGGAAACTCTATGACCGGTTTGCGTTGGCGAATAGTTTTGGCCGCTGTGGTTCTCGGTGTGGCCCTGGTCTATGCCCTGCCCTCCATTTTGCCGGACAAAGGCCCCCTCTCAGCGTTTCTTCCGGACAAGGAGGTCAATCTGGGCCTTGATCTCAAGGGCGGGGTCAATCTCATCCTGGGGGTGGACATGGAAAAGGCCATGGTCAACACCCTGGACAGGATGGGGGATGAGATCCGTTCTGAGGCCCGAAGCAACAAAATTACTGTCTTAAGCCCCCAGGTTGTGGACAAGAATAAGCTGCAATTCATGCTCTTGGATCAATCCAAGGCAGATGCCCTTGATGACCTCATCGACCGGCAGTATTCCAATCAACTCAGAATCGACTCTCAGGACACCGAGGAAGACAGGATCCGGTACCAGCTGGCCATGACCTCGGAATACAGAGAAGAACTGCACAAGATGACCATTGATCAGGTCCTGGAGGTCATCCGCAACCGGATCAATGAGTTTGGCGTCACTGAGCCGGATATCCGCAGGATGCAGGATAACCGTTTGCAGGTCCAGCTGCCTGGCCTGGAGGACGCCTCCCGGGCCGTAGATCTGATTCAACAGACCGCCCATCTGGAATTTCAGCTGGTGGACAGTGAAGCGGACGTGGACAAGGCTGTGGAAGGAGTGGTTCCGCCTGGAGCTGAGCTGGCCCATGTGCAGAAAAAGCAGCCAGACGGTTCATACTCCAAACAGCCTATAGTGCTCAAAAAAAATGTCCTGCTCAGTGGGGAGCACATCACAGATGCCCAGGTAGCCTTTGATCAGTTCAATCAGCCCTATGTGGCCCTGAGCTTCGACCGCCAGGGAGCCCGGATCTTTGAGCGGGTGACCGGGGAAAACGTCCATGAGCAGATGGCCATTGTCCTGGATGACAAGGTCTATTCAGCTCCCACTATCCAAGAAAAGATCAGTGGAGGACGGGCCAGCATCACCGGGCAGTTCAGCATGGAGGAGGCCCACGATCTGGCCATCGCCCTGCGGGCCGGGTCCCTGCCCGCTCCGGTGGAGGTCCTCTCCGAGCGCAGTGTCGGGGCCTCTCTGGGCCAGCAGTCCATTGAGCAGGGTATCAGATCCATTGTGGCCGGCGGGATTCTGGTCCTTTTGTTCATGCTCGTGTATTATGGAATAGGGGGCGTGATCACCGATATTCTCCTGTTCTTAAATATCGTTCTCATCGTGGCTGTTTTGGCCGGATTCGGGGCCACCCTCACTTTGCCGGGCATTGCCGGGATCATTTTGCTCATTGGAATGGCCGTGGACGCCAGCGTCCTGATCTATGAACGGATTCGGGAGGAATTGCGCAGAGGATTAAGTCCCAGAAAGGCTGTGGACGAGGGGTTTTCCCGGGCCACACTGACTATTGTGGATGCCAATGTGACCACAATTGTGGCAGCAATCATCCTCTATCAGTTCGGTACCGGCCCTATCCGCGGTTTTGCCGTCACCCTGTCCATAGGGGTGGCCGCATCCATGTTTACGGCCATCTTTGTGGCCAGGATCTTTTTTGACCTCTGGCTCAAGCAGAGAAGGCCAGGGTCCAGTCTGAACCTGTAATCTGCAGTATTTTGCACAATCAACAGGAATATTTGCCATATGGGCCTTCAGATAATCAAGCCGGATACCAATATCGATTTCATGGGCAAGCGGTTCTGGGCCATGCTCGCATCCCTTATGGTCCTGGCCCTGGGACTCGGGGCTATTGTCCTCCAGGGCGGAATCAATTATGGAATCGACTTTGCCGGAGGAATCAATATCCAGGTCAAGTTTGACCGTGATGTTCAGGCCTCACAGGTGCAGGGAGCCTTGAGCGGGCAGGATATGCCGGATATCCGGGTCCAGCGGATGGGCCTGGATCAGGGCAATGAGTACCTGCTGCGCATCTCAGCTGAGGATGCCAAGCCTGAAGAGATGCGTACCCGGGTCAATGAGGCCCTGAGCCAGGGCATGGAGGGGGAGTTTTCCATCCAGCGCCTGGAGATGGTCGGACCCAAAGTGGGGGCTGATCTCAAGAATAAGGCTCTGCAGGCCCTGTTCTATGCAGTTCTTTTTATTTCTATTTACATATCCGGACGGTTTGAACAAAAGTGGATGACTGCCGGGATTATGGCCGCCGGACTGCTGACCGGTCTCTATGTCCTGGGTCTTTTGGCAGTTCCTTTGGCCTATCTCATCCTGGCCGCCCTGCTCATCACCCTGGGTTTGAGCTGGTACTTACGGCTCAACTACGCCTTGGGCGCGGTGGTGGCTTTGATTCATGATGTGTTGATTACGTTGGGCATCTTTTCCCTGCTGGGCAAGGAATTTGACTTAACTATTGTGGCCGCCTTGCTGACCATCATCGGGTATTCTTTAAACGATACCATTGTCATCTACGACCGGATTCGAGAGAATCTGCGGGCCAAAAAGGCCATTTCACTGGCCCAGACTATCAACCAGAGTGTGAACCAGACCTTAAGCCGGACCCTGCTCACCTCGGGAACAACCATTCTGGTGGTCCTGTGCCTCATCGTTCTGGGCGGAGGAGTGATCCACGATTTTGCCCTGGCCCTGCTCATCGGGGTCTTAGTGGGGACATATTCCTCCATCTTTGTGGCTGGCTCCCTGCTCCTGGGTATTGGCCCCACTCCAGAGGCAGAACCGGAGGAAGAGGCGGTACAGACAGCATGAGGACAGAAGACAGAAGTCAGAGGTCAGAAGTCAGAGGTCAGAGGACAGAAGTCAGAGGTCAGAAGTCAGAGGTCAGAGGTTAGAAGAAAGAAAACAGAAGACAGAGGACCGAAGACAGAGGTCGGATGTCGGAGGTCGGAAAGAGGGAAGAGAGGTTTCAGTCCCGCCGTGGCGGGACCGCTGGCCGCAGACGCCAGTTTGATCAGATATGAAACTGGCTGTGAAGTGGGCTGGGCCCAGTAGCCCGGGCCTCTCCGAGGGCCGGGAGTGCGTTGATCAAAGAGGCTGCATGATCATGCCCATGGGAAAAGATTACCATAACGCGTTTTTTCTGATTTCGAATTTTGTTCTGATTGTTTGTGATTTGGAATTTCGAATTTGGAATTTTCTTTGTTGGAGAATGAGGCTGGCACTCTCTCAATTTTCCACAATCAAAGACAGAACTTGTGGTCCAGACTACTTGCTATATACAATCCCAAAAACAGAACAGAGCTTCCATCCATGATCAGAATCAATGAACATTATCGC
>JBKHIL010000245.1:0-3742 GCA_046538645.1 Desulfovermiculus sp. | reverse complement strand
CCGAGTATATGGAGTGGATTGAGGATACGTTGAGCACAGAGGATCAGGCATATATCAAGGTTGGGGCTGTATTGCAGGGGTGATTTTTGGTGAAATACACGGGCAGAGACAAGCTCTGCCCCTACGACTTTGGACTCGGCGTCCGGGTATATTCATGGGCGGTGAAACAACACCCCGGCCCTGGTCATACCCGTAGGGGCGGACCTTGTGTCCGCCCGCATCCAATTTGGACACAGTCTGCAAATGGTCGCAGTTGACTGCACACTCCCTGGGCATGCCGTCTTCTTTGGATAAGAACACCTCTGAAGGGATATCTCTGACTGTGCTGGTAATAGGAGCAATGGTTATTTCATTGAGGTACTCAATCACTGAGTTTCTGGTCAGAATGAGAACTGGTCTTTTTTTGTCCGGTTTATTGAATTTATACCACCGGATTTCTCCGCGCTTCATTTATCACCCCAGGATTGCTCTGCTTCCCATACTGAAAACTCATCCGCTTGCACAGGATGTTGAATGTACCCTTGACGATGCTTTTCCTCCAGAAGTTCTTGTTCATAGCGGTTCAAAGCATCCCGAAGGGCCTGACGGGTAAAGGCGGAACGGCTGGTATGAAGCTGTTGGGAAATCTTATCCACTGCGTGAATGAGTTCCTCGTCAAGAGTCATTTGCACGGTTTTCATGATACTGCTCCTTTATGTGGATTGTTATAGCTATAATATTGGTGCTTGCGAGCTGAGTCAACATCAAACCCCAAAACGACATAAACCATGACCCTGGACCTGACCGGCATCACCAACGAAAACGAGTTCTACACTCACCACTATCTCTTGGCCATCCTGGAGAACGATCTCAAGGATCTGTTCAAGGAATGGAACCGGCGGCAGAAGGAAGAGAAGATACCTACGCCCGCCTCCCTGATCAGCGGCTTGGCCAGGGAGTACTTCCGCCTGCGCAGTGAACTGTCCGAAACCAAGGATGAGGACACCCGCCGCCAGCTCCAGGAGAACTCCCACAAGCACGCCTATACCGTATCCGAAGACCTGAAATACGCCCTGCGGGAGTGCATAGAGCTCTTGGGCAACGAGGCGGTCTGGTATTTGGAAAACACGCGGCGCAAGGGGATCTACTCTGGAGAGAAGAAAATCGACCGGATTATCGGGATCTCCAAAGGGCAGACACAAGGTCTGCCCCTACGGCGGACTGTGACTGACGACACCCTGCCGACCGGCCCGTATGAGAAGACCATTGAATACGTCCCGCCCTTTGACAAGTGCGACCGGGAGGAGGATTACGAAACCGTGTGGGCGGAGTTTGAGCAAAGGTTACGATGATTAGACATGATTGACACGAATCACGTGACACGTTATATATCTTTTACATGATCAAAACATTTGCTGATCGGCGAACCCAACAACTTTATGCCACTGGTCAGGCAAAACGCTTTCCAGTTGAACTTGCCAAACGAGCAGCCCGTAAACTTGAGTACATAGACTTGGCCACTCGCTTAGACGATCTGAAGGTTCCTCCTGGCAACCGGCTCCACGCACTCGTAGGTGATCGAAAGGGCCAATATTCGATTTCTATAAATGATCAGTGGCGGATTTGTTTCCGGTTCGTCGATGGCGATGCATATGAAGTAGAAATTTGTGATTATCACTCATAAGGAGATGTGAGTTATGAGCATACCAAATAGAGACGGGATACAGCACAGGCCTACTCATCCTGGAGAAATGCTGCGCGAAGATTTTTTGCCTGACTATGGTCTGACAACCGCAGAGTTGGCAAAGGCTGTAAGGGTTTCCCGGCAGACGATCAACGAGCTTCTTCGTGAGCGTCGAGCCTTGAGTCCAGAAATGGCCCTGCGCCTTGCGCGTCTGTTCGGAAACTCCCCGGAATTCTGGCTCAAAGCCCAGAGAGCAGTAGATCTCTGGGATGCTGGACAGACATTACAAGCGGATATATCTCAAATCAAGCCTCTGCATGCTGCGTGGTAAACATGGTTATTGGACTGATTAAAAACGAGACTGAATATCAACTTTAAAATATTACATAACTTGGTTGGTCATGGGGTAATGAGGTCACATTGTGAACGGAAAGGTGTGTTTAAGTCGGTGGAATGCAAATAATTTCGTGCCAGCCTGTGACACATGCGGCCCGAAAGAGGATTACGAAATTGTACTGAAGATTGCTTCGTCGAAGACTCCTCGCAATGGCGGATAATATGAACATACTGTGCGCATGATTCAAAGAAGACAGCAAAAATGAGCATTTTTCAGAGCAGAACCTTAACGATGATATCCGCTATGCCAGTAGTCAGTAACACATATCCGATAAATATAAAATATATCCAGTAGGAGAATAAATATGGAAAACAGCATAGATATTGGACGGATGCCTATAGAAGAAAAATTGATAAAAATGTTGTTCTCGTATATAGAATACTTGACATGCGTCAAGATCCGAAGAGAATCAGAGAGTCTGGGTCAGGACGGAAATTTAAGCATTTGGTGAACCCTTTGATCAGGACTACGTGATGAGTGAATACAGCCAGAGCGCTGAAGAATTCCTCGCGGGCAAATCATTAAGATCATGAACCAGCCAGACACTAAGCCCAAAAGATCCCTGCGACTTCCTGTTGTAATCGCCATATTGACCCTGACAGTTGTGCTCACCGTGGTGATCACCCTGTTTGTAGCCAAGTTCTGGCTCTTCCAGCCGGCCATGGACCCTGTCGACTTAAACCCTCGGGAGCAGGCCGAGCTGGAAACCAAGCTTCAGGTTCTGCAAACTGCATCAGATCAAGAGGGCGTCAGCCCCGAACCCTATTCTGAACAGTCCGCAGACCGGGTCATATACTTCACCCAGCGGGAGCTCAATGCCATGATCGCCACTGAACCCGACCTGGCCCGCAGGGCTGCCGTGCATCTCTCCGAGGACATGATATCAGCCAATTTCCTGGTCACCTTGCCTCAGGACTTGCCCGTGCTGGGCGGAAAGACGGTCAAAGTAAGCGCCGGGCTGCGCGTTGCCTATTCCCAGGGCCGCCCGAGCATAATTATCCAAGGGGTCAGCCTGATGGGCATTCCAGTGCCTTCGGCCTGGCTCGGGGGATTAAAAGGCAGGGATCTGGTCCAGTATCAGGGCCAGGGCGGCGATTTATGGCAGGCCTTTGGGCGTGGAATCGCCGATCTGCAGGTTGAAGACGGCCGGCTGAAGGTTGAGCTGGCTGAGTAGTCCAGCTTCTCATTGATCACACCCTAGAAGACATGAGGGACGATTCTCCCAAGTGCCTGCGCATTGCGCCCAACGGTCGCTGCTGCTGCAACAGCTTCATATATACCCCGGCAGCTGAAACTTCACCCAAAAGCACAAATCCCTGCAGCCGGTCCTGGTGCACAAAGAACTTCTGCAGCCAGTCTCTGCCCTTAAAGGCCACCTCTTCCCCCTGCTGACGTCCTGCGGTAATGAGCTGAAATGAAAGGCCCTTGAGTGAGTTCATGCTCGTCTGAGGCTCATAGGCTCTTTTTTGGCCCAGGGCATTCTGGCCCGCCACCCGGCCCTGCTCCACAGCCACCGGATACAGGCCCAGGACCCGCCGCTCTCCACTCAGCAGCTCCCTGGCCTGGGCCGCATCTCCACAGGCAAAAACATCGGAAACGCTGGTCTGCAGCCACTCATCGACCAGCACCCCGTCATCCACCTCAATATCAGTATCCTGCAAAAAACCGATATTCGGCCTGAC
>JBKHIL010000244.1:0-3750 GCA_046538645.1 Desulfovermiculus sp. | reverse complement strand
AGGTGCCGATAATGGAGCAGTGAAAATGGGCATGAACGTCCCAGAGCTTTTTGCGCACATAAGTGCTGTCTTTAACCCCAAGATGATGTGACCGCATTTCAACCTCTGGTCCGGTTTCCGTGTGACTGAATTTGGGGACTTGCATGTACATAAAAAACCTCCTGAAAATTTCCATTTAAAGCCTGGACATGACGGTTCTTGATGGTTCAAAGTTCAAAGTTCAAAGTTCAAAGTTCATGGTTCACGGTTCACGGTTGAAGAATAAAATCAAAGAGTTGGAAAGGACTTAAGACATCCGGTTTGAGTCTTGAATATTGTTATTAAAAACAGCTTCTTATTGAAGTACTTTTGACTGTCGAGATGACAGTTGAATAAATATCTATTCGAATTAGATGAATCTAACATTTCGCCAAAAGTTCATTGTTTTCTTGATCCTTGAGTAAGCGGGAATCAAGGCATTTCAACACCAAAGCAAGCTACGCCCGCACCCCAAGAGGTTCACGGTTCAGAATCATCATTCCCTGCCGTGCTGGAAAAGGTCCTCTGAACGGATGCACGTTAGCCACCATCGTATCTCTCGCCGGGATGAAGGCTTTGAACCAGGATCTGCCGGGCATGGTGCGGGGTGATGAAAAGACGCAGACCTTCCCGGTTGGTGACTGCCACTGTGCTTCGGACCCCAATCTGCACATTCTGGGCCTGACTGACGCTTTCCAGGACAATGATCCGTCCTGGCTCAATACCACTTTTTTTGAGCATATTTTCGGCCCTCATACCGCCCAGGATGGCCTTGACGTGGAATGCCTCTTTGCTCCGAGCGACAATAAACTGCAGATCCTGGTCCTGCATCTGGCCCCAGATTTTGGCGGCCATGCCTTCGGTCAGCCGTACCCGTCCATTGCCCTTGATCAGCACGTTGTAGACCATAGGGGGCAGCTTGCGCACAAAGACGATGTGATCCTCAAGGTGCAGCCCCAGGGTTTGCAACACATTGTTCAGGGTTTGACCGCCGCTGATACCTTCAATATGACCGCTCTCCCTGGGCTGCATTTCGCTTAAGGGGAGCTTTTGCTCATTATCAGTGTGGACCACGATCTTCATAGCCATCCCCCCACCCAGGACCGCCTCTCCCTGCGGCCCGCGTATCTTGACCGGCTGGACTTGCACCTCTTGGTCCAGACGGGTGATTTCCTGTTTTGGGAACAGGCCCATGCGGTGCAGATGCAGGGCCAGATCCTGATCCAGGATGCGGCTGATCAATACAGGCTGGCCCTCTGGGGCATCGATCAGCATGATCTCCTTGCTCACGTTGTGTCTCCTTGCCCGGTATTTTCGGCGTGGATATGGTCAATGGACTTGATGCCGGACAATGCGGCATAGCCCAGGGTGCCTACGGTATTGGCATTGTGCAGGATCGCCGCACTGACCGGGGGCAGGCGGCCGCTGCCGGCCAGGAGCAGGAACAGGGTGTTTAGGCCCACAGAAGACCAGAAGCACTGCTTGACCGTGTGCTGGGTGCGCTGGGCGATGTGTCTGGCTGTGACCAGGGCGCGAAGATCGTCCTGCATTAAAATGACCTGGGCGGCCTCCCTGGCCAAATCAGCTCCTCCTGGCATGCAGATCCCTACCTGGGCATTGACCAGGGCCGGGGTATCATTGACCCCATCCCCGACAAAGGCCACTATTGATCCCTGCTCCTTGAGCCTAGAAACAATCTCTGCCTTGTCTTCAGGCTTTTGCTCCCAATGCACTTCATCCAGGGCGGGCAGCCGGGCGGCTATGGCCTGGGCCGTGTCCGGGTGATCTCCGGTGAGCATCACGATGTTGCCAATCCCCAGATCTTTGAGCTGTTGCAGGGCCTGCCCGGCTTCCAGACGGACTGTATCTTCCAGGGCGATCACGCCCTCCAGAGAGCCATTCCGGCTGACATAGAGCAGAGTTTTGCCCTGACGGCGCAGGCTCTGGGTTAGGGAGGCGGCCTGAGAACAGTCCACTCCTTCGTCTTCAGAGATGAAGTGCCAACTACCGACCAGCACGTTGTCTCCCCGGACATAGGCGGAAACACCGTGGGCCACAATGAAGTCTACATGGCTGGCCGGATCTGGAGATACTCCCCGCTGCCTTGCCTCCTTAACCACGGCCCGGGCCATAGGGTGGGCGTAGTGCTCTTCAGCTCCGGCAGCCAGGGCCAACAGCTCGTGCTCGCTCATCTCCGCGGTGGGGATAATATCTGTGACCCGCAGGACCCCCTGGGTCAGGGTTCCGGTTTTGTCCAGGACCAGGGTGTCTACTTGGGCCATGGCCTCCAGGGCCTGAGAGCCCTTGAGCAAGACATTGTGTCGGGCCGCAGTGTACATAGAAGTTTTCACCGCCACCGGGTTGGCCAGCTTAATGGAGCAGGAGTAATCCACAGTCAAAACCGCGGCTGCCCGGCGCAGATCCCTGGTGGCCAGGAGAATGCCCAGGCCCAGGGCCAGAGTAGCCGGCACCAAGCGGTCGGCCAGGGCCTGGCTCTTTTTCTGGGAGGAGGACTGAAAGCGTAGGGAGTCTTCCAGAAACCTGTTGATCCGGGCCATGCCGGTGTCCTTGCCTACCTGCCGGGCTGAAATGATCACCCGCCCTTCCTGGATCACAGATCCGGAAATGGCCTCATCTCCGGGCTGAATATGAACAGGCACGGATTCACCGGTGATAAAGCTCTGGTTGGCCAGGGCCTCGCCTTCGATCACCTCCCCGTCCACGGCAATCAGTTCTCCTGGGCCGCAGACCACCTGATCCCTGATTTGAACCTGGTCTCCAGCAATCGTTAGCTCACGATCCTCCCGCTTGACCCGGACGGTCTCCACCTGGGGCTGCAGCAGCCTCTTGAGCAGACCAGTGCTCTGGTCTTCACAGACATCCTCCAGGTATTCCCCCAGGCTGAGCAGGGCGATGATTGAAGCTGCGGTCGGAAAGTCCCGGCGCAAGAGGGCAAGAGCCACAGCGCTTGCATCCAGGACCTCCACCCGGGTCCCCTCATTGATCAGGGTATCCACTCCCTGGCCCAGCACAGGCAGGGACATGGCCCAGGCCGCAAGACCGCGCATCGTCCTGGGCAGGGCCGGAGTCATCAAGGCCAGGACCCCCTTTACCCCGGTGCCCACCGGGTCTGGAGGCCGACCTGGCGAGCGAAGGGGTGAGAAGGCCTCCTGAGGCATTGAGGCCAGGGATTCCAGGATATGTTCCCGGGACTCCGGACTGCCGTCATACGTCACGACCACTGTCCCGGCCTTGAGATTGAAGCGGGCTGAGCTCACTCCGGCAATGGTCAGCAGAACCGCCTGCGCATATGCCGGATCAAAAACCGGATCGTGGAGCATGGGGCTGCGGATTCTCAGTCGGCCGGGCAGTTCATGCACAATGCGCAGGCTATCTTTTTGTTCACATGACCAGGGCATAAGTCTTCATGAATTCCTGGTTCGAGTCTGATACAGGCTGTGATGCCAGATGGAAAAACCGACCAGGGCCAGGCCGGACCAGATATGCAGATGTCTGCTCCGGGAGCCGGGCAAGAAACCAGTGGCAACCAGAGCCCCCAGGGAGATGCTCATCCCGATCTTGGCTGCTGTTCTGGGCTGGGTCCCGGCGCTGCGACCCTGCCGAATGGCAGGCGTATGGGCTGAGTGCACTGGAGTGGTGTTCATGGTGCGTCCTTATGCTCTGGTTTCCTCTTTCTGGCTCATTTCGGCCTGCACATCCTGAAACTGCTCT
>JBKHIL010000036.1:0-9861 GCA_046538645.1 Desulfovermiculus sp. | reverse complement strand
CCTGGCCCAGGGAGAGTTGGGAAGAAATATCGTCTCCCGGGGTGGCTTTAAACACGTGTCCACACCGGGAACAGCGCACCCTGGTCCCTTCGGATTTGACTTTCTCCTCAGAGAGGCGGTATTTTGTTTTGCATTCAGGACAGGCGATGATCATGACAGCCTCCCCGGCATGGGCTGGAGTTTATTCACCGATTTTTCGGTTCCTTGAACCTGTTCTCAGAATCTTGATCACGTATTCACTGCAAAGCAGCCCCTTATTGACGCAGCAGTTCAGCCCTGAACGATCTCGTATATGGCCCCCAACTGCCGATAGGATTCGGCCCAATCCAGGCCATAACCAACAACAAACCCTTTTTCCAGCTCAAAGCCGTAAAAATCAACATTGAGGTCGACTTCCCTGCGGCCTGTTTTGTGGATCAGGGAACAAATGGCGATGCTGGCCGGCCGCCGGGCCTGAAATACTTCCTTTAAATAGGTCAGGGTATGCCCGGTGTCCATGATATCCTCAACTATGAGCACATGTTTTCCTTGAATCGAGGTCTCAATATCCTTACTGAAATGAACTTTCTCCTGGCGGGAGGTGTGCTGACCGTAACTGGCTAAGCGGACAAAATCGATCTCCACTGGCGTTTGCATGCTCCGGATGAGGTCAGTAAAAAATACTACGGCCCCTTTGAGCACACATATGGCCACCACAGGACTTTGAACCTGTGCATAGGCCTGATCAATAGCTGCTCCCATTTCCTGCACCCTGGAAGCAATGGTCTGGGTGTCGAAAAGGCAGTTCATACGCACCGAAGACATGTGTACACCCCACAAGAAGCTTGGATTAAGCGAGCACTGGTCATAACTCCACCAGCATGGCAACTTCATCGCAACAATCAGGATACTTGGGGCAGTTCAGGCAATCGGCCCACACCTTCTGGGGCAAAACATCCTTTTCCACAGCAGTAAACCCCATTTTGCAAAAAAAATCAACCTGATAGGTTAAGGTAAAAATCCTGTACACCCCCAGAGTCAAGGCTTCGCTCAAGCTGGCATCAACCAGCCGCCGTCCCCAGCCCTGCCCCTGATGGGCTTGAGTAACGATCAAGGAACGAATCTCAGCCAGGTTTTCCCAGGTAATGCTCAGGGCGCAACATCCCTGGATTCCCTTTTCACTGTCCAGGACAAAAAAATCGCGCAGATGCTTGTAAAGTTCGCTGTACGAGCGGGGCAGGAGAAGGCCTTGCTGGGAAAAGGACATCAACAAACGGTGAATAGATTTCACATCTTGAATATTCGCCTTGCGTAAAAACAGTGAGGACATATCCGTAAGACCCAGGCAGGATGCATAAATCCCGAAATGTAATTCTCATATTCAAAGCCATTGAAAATGACCCATAAAAAATTTAGAGTAAAAAAGCAAACTTTGCCTTCGCTCTAACAGGGGGTAAATAAAGCCATGACCCATAAGACGGATACAAATACAGGCCACGAACAGCAGCCAGACCCAGAACAGGATTTGGAGCTTGAACTGGATGAACATAATGTGCCTGCTGATGAGGGAGAGGCCCTTGGGGCTTTAGATGTGGGAGGCGGGGAGCAGACCAAAGACCAGGAAATTTCTGTAAATCTTCCTGTCCCCTCACCGAGCCGGGACCTGAAGACCCAGGATGCCTTGAGCATGTACCTGCGGGAGATCAACGCCTTCCCGCCCTTGGATGCAAATGAAGAGTTTGAACTGGCTCGCCGCTTTCACGAACATAACGATCACCAGGCCGCCTTTCGCCTGATTACTTCCCACTTGCGCTTAGTGGTCAAAATTGCCATGGAGTTCCAGCGCAAATGGATGAAAAATGTCCTTGAGCTGATTCAGGAAGGCAATATCGGACTGATGAAAGCAGTTCAAAAGTTTAATCCGGACCGGGGAATCAAGTTCTCCTATTATGCCGCGTTCTGGATCAAGGCCTACATCCTTAAGTTTATCATGGACAACTGGCGAATGGTCAAGATTGGAACCACTCAGTCCCAGCGCAAGCTGTTTTATAACCTGGGCAAAGAACGCCAGCGCCTGGAAAACTTGGGCTTTGACCCCAATTCCGAGACATTGTCCAAAAGCCTGGATGTGAGCAAGGAGGATGTGGAGGAGATGTCCATGCGCATGGGGCAAGGTGACCTGTCCCTGGACAGCCCCTTCAGCGAGGACACCACCACCACACGCATGGACCTCTTACCTGCTCTGGAAGCCAGCATCGAAGACCGGCTGGCCCAGGAAGAGATCTCTGATCATTTGCGCACCCATATAAAAACCCTGGTTCCTCAGCTCAACGACAAAGAAAAGCGAATCCTCTACGACCGCCTGCTGGCTCAAAATCCGGTCACCTTGCGTGAGATTGGCGACCAGTACGGGATCACCAGAGAACGTGTTCGCCAGATTGAATCCCGGCTGCTGCAAAAGCTGCGCGGTCACCTGTCTGAATCAATACAAGACTTTTCTGCCGACTGGATCAGCCATGAATAATTATCTGCAGCATCTCAAACTCAAAGCCAGAGAACTCAAAAGCCAGCATCTTCCCCGCTTCTATGACCATTTTGCCCCTGAGCTGGCGCATTCCCGGGAGACCTTTTTTGACCATCCCTTAATCCAGCGCTGCCGGGAGGACGCCGTTCCCTTTCTGCACGATACTTACGGGCATGGCATAGAGCACAGCAAAAATGTGGCCATTGAAGCCGGGGCCCTCATCCTGGTTGAAACAGCCGGCTGGGAGATTGTTTTCAGCCGGCATCTCATGCTCTTATCCCAGGTTGCCGGACTGCTCCACGACAGCTGTCGGCTCGAACCTGATCATGCCCGACAGGGGGCTGAGCTCAGCCGTAAGATCTTGAAGGATTATCCCCTCTCCGATCAGGACAAGGACATGATTGCCCTGGCCATCGCCAACCATGAGGCCTTCAAACCCCACCTGCAGACCTCAGACCCGGCTGCTGAGCTCTTAAGCAATGCCCTGTACGACGGGGATAAATTCCGCTGGGGGCCGGACAATTTTGTAACCACCTTGTGGGAAATATGCGATTACGAGGAATGGCCTTTAGAAAAAATCGTGTCCCGATTTCCGCAGGGCCTGGAGGTCATTGAGTCTATATCCGACACCTTTCGCACTCCAACCGGCCAGATCTATGGTCCTGAATTTATATCCACCGGCATGCACATGGGACGTGTCCTCTACCGCCGGATGAAACAGCTGTGTGTGTAAAGCCTATGCGCCCTTCCCTTTTGCTGACCATCTTTATCTGCCTGCTTTGTGCTGCACTTGGCTTGTCCGGTTGTTTTAAGCCCCGGCCACGTGCCAAGCAACCGGAAATCCTCAATTTTCCCGATATGTCTGATCAGGCCCGAGCCAGCTTTGCCTATCTGCGCTATTTGCATCTGGACGGGGATGAAGCCCTGCAGGCCTTGGATACGGCCCTGGCCCTTGATCCTACCCCGGAACTCTTTTTAGAAAAAATTCAAACCTTACGCAATAGAGATGAGTACGCCCGAGCCGAACAGACAGCCCGGGAAGCCCTTGAACTTTTTCCGGGACAGCCCGGCTTGTCCCTGGCCCTTCTGCGTTCCCTGTGGGCCCAAAGCAAAAATCAGGAAGCTGTCAGTTTTGTGAACAAAACACTGGACCTGCACCCAAAGAACTGGGATTTGCGTTCCCGCCTGGCCAGCCTTTTACTGCAGCAGGACCAGGCATCCACAGCCCTGGACATATTGCAGGCTATCCCGGAGAAAAGCCGGACAGCCCACATGTACTATCTTCTGGCCCAGGCCCAGGATGCATTGGATAATCGGAAAAAAGCCATAGACCATTTGCAGCAAGCCACCCAAATCGACCCCTCATATACAAAGGCCTGGGCTGAGCTGGCCTATCAGTATGAGCTCAACAGGGACTTTGTGGCTGCTGAACAAGCCTATACCACTTTGCTTGAAATTGGCGAAGTCAATCAGCATATTCTTACCAGGCTGGTGGAAATAAAGCTCAAGCTGAACAAACCCACCCAGGCCCTGGACCTGCTTTTCTCACACGCCCGCCTTCCACGGATCATTTTGTATGGCATCGGCCTGTTCGTGCAAAACAGCTTTTACGACCACGCTGAGCAGGCCCTGCAAAAATTTGGACCGGATATAGCCGATTCTCCCCGCGGAATCTTTTATCGGGCCATTCTGGCCTTGGAGCTCCATAACGACCTGGACCGGACCTTGGCCCTCCTGGGCCAGATTTCTCATGATTCGGACCTTCATCCCCGGGCCCTGGCTTTGCGCTGCCAGCTGCTCTGGGAAAAAGAGTCCCCTGAGGCCGCTCTGCACCTGGCCAGGCAAGGGCAGGAGCAATATCCGGAACAGGTGATCTTCTACACCTTGCAGGCCGGTATTTACCGCTCTTTGAATGACTTTGATGCGGCCAAAGAAATTTTGCAATCCGGCTTAAACGCAGTACCTCAAAACACGGAACTTTTGTTTGAGCTCGGAGCGCTGGCATATGAACAGGGCCGGGAGCAAACAGCCGTGGAGCATATGGAAGAGATCATTTCCCTGGATCCTGATCATGCCAAGGCCCTGAATTTTTTGGGTTATACACTCGTTGAACAGGAACAGAATCTGTTCCGGGCCAAGATCCTGATTGAGAAAGCCCTGGCCTTAGATCCGGAGAACGGGTACTACCTTGACTCCTTGGCCTGGTACCAGTACACCATTGGCCACCACCAAAAGGCCTGGGACACTATCCAGACCGCTGTCTCATTGGTTGCTGATGACCCTGTCATCTGGGAACACTATGGAGACATCGCCCGGGCCCTAGATCACAAAAAACAAGCCCGTAAAGGATATCGCCGGGCCCTGAAATTCAACCCTGAAGACCCCAAACGCCTGCACAGCAAGCTGCAGGCATTGACAGATCCAAATGGGAAACACGCACCTTAAATCACCTGGGCGCCTATTGCTCCTGCTGTGCCTGGCGGGAATCCTTTGGGCCGGCCTGCAAGCCTGCGCGCCGGTTTCCGCCCCTCGCCAGGAGCTCCTGCCCCCAGACCCGGACCGGGTCTGGTCGGACTTTGAGCACAACTTTACCTCTCGAGGTGATCTTCCATTCTGGATCAAGGCCAGCCTGAATTTTTCCGGACCAGAACGTAGTCACCGCAGTACCTTTGAATTCTGGGGCCATACCGGCCTTCCCCTGCGTCTTGACCTCATGGCCGGCATCGGTGTCACTGTTTCGCTTTGGCGTATAGATGAGAACGGACTGCTGGCCTATTACCCAAGACAGAGAGTCGCCTACCTCGGTCCGGATTCAAGCCAGGGGCTGGAACACCTTGGATTTCCATGCCCCTTAAGCGTACAAGGCTTGGCCGACATCCTGACCGGTCAGGCGGCTTCCTCCCTGCCCTCGACATATAACAGCGCCAGTCCAAAGTCTGAGCGACAGACAGAGTATCGCTTTTCCAGACAGAGCCGAATTCAGTCTCTGATCCTGGATGAGCAAGGACGCATCACATCCATGGCTGGGGAACATCCCTATACATGGTCATTAAAGGTAGATGACTACGAGCTCATCCAAAAAACACCCATTGCCCGAAGCTATCGGCTGCAGACAGAGAAGGGGCACAAGGCAGTGGTCCGCATCAAAGAGGTGCGCTTTCGTTCTCAGCCCTGGCCGGAAAAGGCCATGTCCCTCCCCCTGCCCGAGGATACTACCCGTCTGCCCTTAGGGGGATAAACCTACACCAGTTCGGAGGCTTGTACATGAAAGATCAAATCCTGCAGGCATCAAAAGAGCATACCATAGGCACCCTGGAAACAATTCCTCTGACCTTCAAACTCATTGGGAGCGAGCTGCGGTGGGCTGTTGTCCGCTACCTGCGCTCAATAGAGATCAGGCAAATGGAAAAGCGCTTGAACAAAGAATACCAAAAGCTAGGCCAGCTTTTGGCTGCCTCTGCAAAGAACAATTCTGCTGAAGCTGAGCTTTGTCAAAAACAAATTGATTTTCTTGCAAAAGAACTTAAGTTCCTCAAGCAGGAGCTTACTGACTTGCGTCAGGACCTGATCAACAAGCGGTGTCGCAAGTGGGGACTGAACTCCTCCGCGTCGGCTCTTTCCGGCCAAGAACAGGCAGAAAATCCCTCATAGAGGCGGACATGGATATAAGCACCATCTATTGTGGATCCGATCACGCCGGACTGGGTTTGAAGCGAGTGTGCATTCAACACTTAAAATCCCTGGGCTGGGTCTGCTCTGATCTGGGCACAGACTCCCCGACCAGTTGCGATTATCCTGTTTTTGCAGCCAAGGTCTGCCGGAAGGTCCAGGAGCACGGTCAGCTTGGACTTTTAGTCTGCGGCACCGGACTGGGCATGTCCATGACTGCCAACCGTTTTCTTTCCATTCGGGCCGCGCTGTGCACCAATGAATACATGGCCCGGATGTCCCGCAAACACAACAATGCCAATATCCTCTGCCTTGGGTCCAGGGTGATTGGAGAAGATGTGGCCCTGGCCATAGTGGAGGCCTTTATGCGCACCAATTTTGACCACGGCCGACACCAAGAGCGGGTTGAACTTATAGACAGCGTGAGTGCTTAAGGAAGTTCATATATGAATGCCGAAATCCCACAGCGCAATCTGGCCTTGGATCTGGTTCGGGTCACTGAGGCGGCCGCCCTGGCTTCCGCCCGCTGGCTCGGCCGGGGAGACAAAAAAAACGGGGACCAGGCTGCCGTGGACGCCATGCGCCTTTCCTTCAGCGGCCTGGATATTGAAGGGACGATCGTTATCGGCGAAGGGGAAAAAGACAAGGCCCCTATGCTGTACAACGAAGAACCCGTGGGCACCGGAAGCGGCCCCCAGGTAGATGTAGCCGTTGATCCGGTTGAAGGCACCAATCTTCTGGCATATGGCCGGCCAAATGCCATCTCTGTGGTCGGACTGGCCTCAGGGGGGAGCATGTTCAAGCCAGGCCAGAGCTATTATATGCAAAAGCTGGTGGTCCCGGCCCCGGCCAAGGGTAAAATTGATTTGCAGGCACCCGTGGCTGAGAATCTGCGCAGCATTGCCCGCTGCCTGGACAAGGATATTAACGATCTCATGGTCTTTGTTCTGGATAAACCAAGGCACACCGCCCTCATCGATGAAATTCGCCAGGCCGGGGCCCGAATTCAGCTGCATACAGACGGTGATGTGGCTGGAGCTTTAATGGCCGTGGATCCGGCCTCAGATGTAGATGTGCTCATGGGCACAGGCGGAACACCGGAGGGGGTGCTCTCAGCCTGTGCCATCAAAGCCATGGGCGGAGAGATGCTTTGTCGCTTAGATCCGCAAAAAGAGGACGAAAAAAAAGCCCTGATGGCCCAGGGGACCGATTTGAGCCGGGTCTATACAGTCAATGAACTTGTTGACGGAGATGATGTCTTTTTTGCCGCTACCGGCATATCCGGTGGTACCTTTCTGCCCGGTGTGCGCTACAGCGGGGCTGGAGCTACCACCTCTTCCCTGGTCATGCGCGGCCGGACCGGTACAGTTCGCCGTATTGAGTCTGCCCATACCTGGGATAAGCTCATGCGCTTCAGCGCTGTAGACTACGACTAAAAAAGGTCAGTAAGGGGTCAGGCTCTCATAGCCGTCTTCAGTGACCACGATGGTCTGCTCAAACTGGGCGGAAAGGGAGCCGTCCCTGGTCACTGCGGTCCAGTTGTCATCCAGGATGCGCAGCTCCCGGCGTCCCAGATTGATCATCGGCTCCACGGTAAAGACCATGCCCGGAACCAACGGGATGCCCTGGTTTTTCTTGCCAAAATGCGGTACCTGCGGGGGCTCGTGAAACTGAAAACCCACGCCGTGCCCCACCATTTCCCGGACCACAGAGCAGCCCTGGCTTTCAGCCCATTCCTGAATGGCAAAGCCGATATCCCCGATTCGCTTGTCCGGCCGGATTTGCTCGAGTCCTCTGCTCAGGGCCTGCCGGGCCACATGGACGATCTTTTGCGCCTCAGGGCTGACCTGTCCGACACAAAAGGTCTTATTGGCATCCGCATAATAGCCTCCGAGAATGGAGGTCACATCGACATTGACAATATCTCCTTCCTGCAAAATCCTGTCTCCGGGAATACCGTGGCAGATAACTTCGTTCACCGAAATGCACACGCTCTTGGGAAACCCGTTATAATTTAATGGAGCCGGGGTTGCCCCATGCTCCAGGGTGAAATCATGGACCAGGGTATTGATATACTCGGTGGAAATCCCGGGCTGGATATGTTCTTCAACCAGGTTGAGGGTCTTAACCACCAAGGCTCCGGCCCGGCGGATTCCTTCAATATCCTCCGGCTCCTTGAGCCTGATCTTGTATTTCTTATAATAGGTCTCCTTGTCCGCTGCCGGACGTTTGCCTTCCTTGCCCAAACAGCACTTCTTATACTTCAAACCACTGCCGCAGGGGCAGGGATCATTGCGCCCAAGTCTCATGGTCATGTTCCTTACATTTGTCCAAAATCATTCAAAGCCCACACTGATTCTGCTGCCTTACCCGATCACTGAGTCCACCAGGCTCTGGGCCTCCTGGACGATTTGCTCCACGTGATCCTGGCCCAGAAAGCTTTCGGCGTAAATCTTATAGATCTCTTCAGTTCCTGAAGGCCGGGCCGCAAACCACCCGTTTTTGGTGACCACTTTGAGCCCGCCTATGGGCTCATCGTTTCCCGGAGCAGTGGTCAAGGTAGCAAGAATCTCCTCCCCAGCCAAGGTCTTGGTGTGCACATGTTCCGGAGCAAGCCTTTTCAGGCCCGCTTTTTGCTTTGGACTGGCCGGGGCATCGACCCGAATATAAGCCGGAGCCCCAAGCTCTGCCTCCAGTTTGGCATAGATCTCAGCCGGATCGCGCTGTTTGACTGCAGTCATTTCCGCAGCCAAAAGGCCCATAATCAACCCATCCTTGTCCGTTGTCCACGCTGAACCGTCAAATTGCAGAAAAGAGGCTCCGGCACTCTCCTCACAGCCCAAGCCGATTTCCCCGGCCAGCAGCCCGGACACAAACCACTTGAACCCGACCGGGACCTCAACCAGAGATCGTCCCAGGGATGCGGCCACTCTATCCAGCATGGAACTGGTGACCACGGTCTTGCCCACAGCTACATGCTTAAGCCATTTTTTTCTGGTTTCAAATAAGTACCAAGCGCTGGCAGCCAGAAAATGATTGGGGTTCATCAATCCCGTTCTGGTCACAATCCCATGCCGGTCAAAATCAGGATCATTGCCAAAGGCCAGGTCAAAACGGTCTTTCATATTGATCAGCCCGGACATGGCTGACCGGGAAGAGCAATCCATGCGAATGACTCCGTCCTTGTCTACAGGCATGAAGGAAAAGGTCGGGTCTATCCGTCGATTGACCACTTCCAGGTTCAAATTGTACCTGGAGGTAATGCGGTCCCAGAATTCAAGTCCGGAGCCTCCCAAGGGATCGGCTCCCAGGGACAGCCCTGAAGAGGCAATGGCCTGCATATCCACAATATGGGCCAGGCCCTGCACATAGGGTTCAACCATATCCTGGACATGGGTTGATTCTGCGTGCAGGGCCTTATTGACCGGGATGCGCCGGACCTCCCTGAGTGAAGCGGTCAAAATGGCGTTGGCCCGGTCCTGGATAGCGGCTGTGGTCTTTGTATCCGCGGGTCCGCCATGAGGGGGGTTGTACTTGATGCCCCCGTCTTCAGGAGGATTGTGGGAGGGAGTGATTACTATCCCGTCTGCCCGGGGCTTGCTTTCATCCTGATTCCAGGCCAGGATCATGCGTGAAATGACCGGGGTGGGCGTATATCCCCTTCCCTCCTGGATGACCGTCTGCACCCC
>JBKHIL010000243.1:0-3771 GCA_046538645.1 Desulfovermiculus sp. | reverse complement strand
CTTGACTCTTGCGCAGCCGCAGTCAAGATCTATGCCGGCCGGGATAAGGATGCTGATACTCTCTGTGTCTCAGCCCGGGCCTATACCCATCGCCTGGCCGGAGAGAAGCGAACCTACCTCCGCCTTATGACCTCTCCTGAGCCGCGGCAAAGCCCTCTGGCCGGGATGAAAACAGCCAATCATCTGGTCTACATTTTAGCCGGTGAATGGGCCCGGCAGCAAAACCAGGACGAGGCCCTGATCTTAAACCCTGAGGGCACGGTCTCTGAAACCAACTCAGCCAATCTCATTCTGATTTGCTCCTCTCAGGCGGTCTTCCCTCAATCCATGCATGTACTGCCAGGGATCATGCAGCATCAGGCCCGGATTGCTCTTGGGACTCTTGGTTTTCACTGTGTTCAGGACCGGGTTTTGCCCCAGGACCTGTACTCGGCAGATGCGGTTTTGCTCACCAACTCCCTGCTGGGAGTCATCGGGGCCGGATCACTGGATGGCAACCCATTAGGTACCAGGGATGATGTGGTCCAGCAGCTCAATGAGCTCATCTTCGGATTTCAACCCCATGAAAAGCTCGAAAAATGAAAAAAGCCAGACCAGCGCTTCACTGAATTCTTTCCGTCCAAACAGGGAGAGAACTTGACCTTTTCAGAGCAAACGCAATATCCTGTTTTTCAGGATAAGGCTTAAAGCACCTCCCAGATCGGGCTACAAAAAGGGTCTCCAAATCAAGGAGTGATCTTTTTTCACCCAAGCAAGGAGTTAAGGTTCAGACTCATGCCTGAAAACGATTTTTTGCAAACTGATAAAAGTATGTGGCATGCCGCATCTGTGCAGGAAGTACTTCACAAACTTGACAGTCTGGACACAGGCCTCAGGGAAGAAGAAGCAAAAAAGCGGCTTGAAACCTTCGGTCCCAACAAGCTGGCTCAGGCCAAAAAGAAAGGGCCAGTGACCAGATTTGCACTCCAGTTCCACAATGTGCTCATCTATGTCCTGCTCGGAGCAGCCGTGGTCACTGCCCTGCTCCAGGAGTGGCTGGACACTGCGGTTATTTTCGGTGTGACTGTGGTCAATGCGCTCATCGGGTTCATCCAGGAGGGCAAGGCGGAAAAGTCCCTGGAAAGCATTCAGGGTATGCTGGCTCCCAAGGCCCTGGTGCAAAGGGGGGAACAGCGTCGGACCATTCCTGCTGAAGAGCTCGTCCCCGGAGATATCGTCTACCTCAAATCTGGAGACAAAGTCCCGGCTGATGTCCGGCTCATAAACGCACAAAACCTCCAGATCGACGAAGCCGCCCTGACCGGAGAATCGGTGCCGGTAAACAAAACCATCTATGCAGTGGAAGAAGACACAGGTCTTGGGGACAGAACGAGCATGGGTTTTTCCGGAACCCTGGTCACCTATGGCCAGGGTCAGGGGGTGGTCACCTCCACAGGTGAAAACACAGAGATTGGACGCATCAGTTCCATGCTCTCCGACGTTGAAACCATGACCACTCCCTTGCTCAGCCAGATTGCCGTTTTTGGACGCTGGCTGACCATCGCCATCATCGCTTTAGCTGGCCTGACCTTTGTCTTCGGCATTCTGGTCCGAGGTTTCGCCCCGGGTGAGATGTTCATGGCCGCCGTGGGCCTGGCAGTAGCCGCCATCCCTGAAGGGCTGCCGGCTATTATGACCATTACCCTGGCTATAGGAGTCCAGCGCATGGCCAGGCGCAACGCGATCATCCGCCGTCTGCCGGCTGTTGAGACCTTGGGGTCGGTTTCAGTCATCTGCTCGGACAAGACCGGGACCTTGAGCAAAAATGAGATGACTGTGCAGACCATTCGAACACCGGATGTTCAGTTCCATGTCACTGGTGTCGGCTATGACCCCAAAGGCGGCTTTCAATTGTCGGGCCAAGATGTAGACCCCCAGAATGAAGACCCGGCACTGCTGTATATTCTGCGCGGAGCCTTGCTCTGCAACGACGCCGTAGTTTCCCGCCGCAAAAATGAATGGAAGCCCGAAGGTTCACCCACGGAAAGTGCCCTGGTTGTTGCTGCCCTCAAGGCTGGACTGGATCAACGGCAGGAGAATGAACTGTGGCCCCGCCGGGATACCATTCCCTTCAGCTCAGAAAACAAGTTCATGGCCACCTTGCACCACGATCATCAGGGCCGGGCTTTTGTTTTCCTCAAAGGTGCTCCGGAAAAGATCTGGGACAGGTGCTCTGCTCAGCGCAGCAATGACCAGGACCATGAACTGGACCTGGATTTCTGGCATCAGCAGTCCATAGATATCGCCTCGCAAGGGCAGCGCCTTCTGGGCCTGGCGGTCAAAGAAGTTCCCGGGGACAAACAGGATCTGGAATTTGCCGATCTGGAAGACGGGTTCAGTTTTTTAGCCCTGTTCGGGATCATCGACCCTCCCAGGGAGGAGGCCATCCAGGCTGCGGCCCAGCTTATCGGCCAATGCGTATCCATTGACCAATGCTATTCAGCCGGGATCACAGTCAAGATGATCACTGGTGATCATGCCCTGACTGCCAGGACCATAGCCAGAGAAATCGGCATCGGCAATTGGGAAGATGTGCTCACTGGTCAGGATCTGGACAAAATGTCCCAGAAAGAACTCGTAAAGCAGGTTATACACACAGACGTCTTTGCCCGGACCAGCCCGGAACATAAGCTGCACTTGGTCCAGGCCATTCAGGCCAATGAGCACATAGTGGCTATGACCGGAGATGGGGTGAACGACGCCCCGGCTTTGAAAAGGGCAGATGTGGGTATAGCCATGGGCAGCACCGGGACTGAAGCAGCCAAGGAAGCCTCGGATATGGTTCTGGCTGACGACAACTTCGCCTCTATCGCCAGTGCAGTAGAGGAAGGCAGGACAGTCTACGACAATCTCAAAAAGGCCATATTGTTTATTTTGCCCACCAACGGAGGCCAGGCCCTGGTCATCATGGCCTCCATCTTCCTGGGACTGGGCATGGTGGACGCAGGGGGTCACTTTATCCTGCCCATAACTCCCCCCCAGATCCTGTGGATCAACATGGTCACTGCAGTCACCCTGGCTCTGGCTTTAGCCTTTGAACCTTCTGAAGCCAACGTGATGCGCAGGCCTCCCAGAGCGCCCAATGAGGCCATCCTTTCCGGATTTCTCATCTGGCGGGTGTGCTTTGTGTCCCTCATTCTGGTTCTGGGCGCTCTCGGTCATTATACCTGGGTTCTGGAGCATGGAGCAGACAATGCTGTGGCCGGGACCACGGCCATCAATACATTAGTCGTCGGCCAAATCTTCTATCTGTTCAGTTGCCGGTTCACATACAATCCGGTATGGAACCTACGAGACCTGCTCAGCAGTAAAGCAGTCCTCTGGTCCCTGCTGGCCATGGTTTTCCTGCAGCTTCTGTTCACCTACGCCCCGCCCTTGCAGTATCTTTTTCAGACACAGGGTCTGGATCTTGTAACCTGGGGGCGAATAGTCCTGTTCGGAATTCTTCTTTTTGTCCTTGTGGAAGTGGAAAAGACCATCTGGCGCAGGCTGAGAAGATCATAACCTGAGTATCCCCCGGCACTCAACAACTGTTTGAACATCACTGCAAAATTCACATGCACCTCCCGCACGTGAGTGCCGGGCTTATCCTTAAAGGCCTCAAGCAGATGAAGGACCTGACCATTGTGGACCAGGCTGTTGTAAAGCAACCGGTTCACTTTCCATATCACTTTTTTTTGCTCTTCGTCTTATCTACCTCCTGTGTTTTGCTTCCTCTTATCAGATATGCTA
>JBKHIL010000035.1:0-9887 GCA_046538645.1 Desulfovermiculus sp. | reverse complement strand
GGACCGCCAGGCGCCGTCCTGGCCCTTCAGGGCCTTGTTCATACCCGAACTGTCGCTGTAGTGTTAAAAGTTCAAAGTAATGCCGGTCCCCACGGTCAGATCCGTGCCCGGAAATGTATTTGTGGCCTGGTAGTCTTCATCGAGCAGGTTGTGGGCAAACAGTTGGACGCTTCCCTTGCGCAGCCCATGCCAGTTCTCAAACAAGGTGTGCTTTAAGGACAAACCAACAAGGTCATAGGCATCGATTTTGGTCCGGTTCACCTCATACACATCCGGAGAAGTCTCAGTCCATGTTTCTGCAACCTGGTCATCTTGATACTCGTAATTTAAGGTCACACTGGTGGTATCCAAAATATGATAGGTCAGATTGGCCTTGAACATATGTTCCGGGCGTTCAGCGATCTCCTCGTTGGCCGAGGCTTTATACTTGTCTCCGTCATAATCGAATTCCTGCCAGGAGTAGCCGAGCATACAATGCAGTTTGTCGGTCAAATGGCCGCTTAACTGAACCTCGATACCCTGGCGGGTGATTTCTTCCAGGTTGATGTGGTAATCCTTGTATTCCTGGCCGGCTGGGACCCATTCCGGGACAGTCCCGCCTCCTTTCCGGCTGCCGTACTCAGGATCAGCATTACCAGCCATGAAGTCCTCTATCTCATAGTAAGAGTAGTTCAGCTTCAGCTGGATATCCTTGAGCAGGCGGCGATTGAGGACCAGATCGTAACCCACGCCGTGCTCTGGATCCAGCCAGGCCCCTGTGGGCTTGCCCTGGGGACAGTAGTCTCCGTGATAGTCCGGAGCCCGCCAGATCTTGCTCACTCCTGCCGAGATCGACGTATCCCGGAGGAAATCGGCCAGGCCGTCCAGCTTATAGGTCAAAAAGGACTTGGGCAGGAGCTCGTCCCAGCTGCGCTTGATATCATCCTGCCCGTCATATTGCCCGGTAATGTCATACCCTCCGTCACCATCGGTGTTGTCCGCCCAGAAGGAGATATCCTCGTACCGCAAGCCGGCGCTCAAAGTGAGGCTGGGCAGGATGCTCCACTTGTACTGGGCGAACCCGGCAATGTTTTCAATGCGCTTATTCTCGGGTCCGCCCTCATCCCTGTAGCCGTCATAGCATTGCACCACATTCATACCGGCAGTGAGCTCGTGGCCTTGGGCCAGGGTGAATTCATTGCTTACTTTCCCGCCCTGCTGCCGCCATTCCGTGACCCAGTGTCCTTCGTCTGTCGTGTACCGGTCCCGGGATTCCTCGCCGTAAAAGGCATTGGCCCTCCAAGTTCCGAAAGACGTGGGCAGCTCCATATCCATCCGGTAGTTGGGTGCGACCTTGTCCCAGGTCGGATCCTGCCAGTCGTAAAAGCTGCGGCCTTCGGCATGAACCTCTGGATAATCCGAGTCATAATTGCTTTCCGGATCGTCCGGATCATTAATAATTGGCCGTTCCCGGTCGATATCCGCATACGACGCGGTAAAACTCAGCCAGCCATCATTGGGCAGAATATACCCCAGGCGGCCGAAGACAGTGTCAAAATCAGCCTCATTGTGCCGTAGATAGCCGTCTGTCCGGTATTTCTGGTAGCCCAGATCATAGGTGAAATCACCGGCACTGCCCTGAAGGCTGATATTGTGGTTCTGGGTGTCATAGGTCTCATAGCTGGAAGAGAGGGTAACGTCCGGGCGCAAAGAGGGGTGGCGGGCAGGGGCCCTGGTTTGAAAGTTGACAACACCGCCGATGCTCTTGGCCGGATACAGGGCGGAGTGCGGCCCGGGAAGTACCTCTACTGAATCGATGAGAAACGGGGGCAGCAGGGCATAATCCACAATATGGCTCCCCCGGCGGCCTCCTGTCTTGCGGATGGTCGAACCGTCAATAGAGGTCACAAACCGCTTACTGGAAAACCCGCGCATGAACATGGTGTCGTCGTCCGGCTGTAGCCTGGAGTACCCGCGATCGTCAATGATTACTGAATCCTTGACGATCTGGCCCACGTTCTGGGGCACGCCGATGGTCTCAAAAGAATCGAGATTGATGACATTTTTTTCTGGTTCCAGGGTCGACGGTTCCTTCACCTTCTTCGCAGTGACCCGTATTTCATCCATATTCTGAGCTTGCTCCTCGGCAGAAACTGCCGTAGTCATAAAAACCGTGACCAGAAAAGCCGTGAGCACATACCCCCATCCATGGACAACCTGCTTTCGCATACCAACCTCCTTTTATGAAGAGTGAAAAGAGATTCCCGGTGCATCCGAAAACAGATTGAACCTGCATGGACCTGCTGGTACCATGTGCTCTGCTTCTCGGACTCTCCGGGAGGCAAACCCAAGTGGAGGCGGCTGGAGATCTTGGCGGAGCTCAGCTGCCTCCGGGTAAACAAGTGCTTCAAGATCCTTAATGCGATTTTTTCTCCGGCCTCTTGGGCTGATTGGGAATCTGGAAAACCAGGGTAGCCGTGCGCTTCATCTGCGAATACTTCTCTTTCTGCTCTGGGGTCTGGGCATCAACCTTGATGTAATAGCGTACATACCACCGTCCGGGATGGGGAATCGGGATGCGCACAGTGTCCCCGGAAACTTTTGTTTTGGGATAAAAATTATCTTCAGCCTCTGTGGAAAAGCCGTTTAATGAGGCATCCCATGTTCCTTGCCCGGTGTAGGGCTGGCCGTCAAAGTACACCTTAAGCTTTAAAGTATCTCCAGGTTGCAGCTTTGATATGTCTTTTGTAGGCACCAGCTCCAAAGGCAGACCGATATGGGCGGGAAAATCAGCAGACGGCTCTTCGCAGACCACATAGGTCTTGGCATATTGCTTGCTGTACAGGCTTAAAGTGATCTCTTCGGCCTGATCGGCAATAGCACTTTTTGGTTTGATGGTATGTCGCTTTCGTCCTTTTTTGTCTGTGTACATTGTGTAGTAGCCGGGATTTGTTTCAGCGGTGAGGACATATGTTCCGGGCTTATCGTAATCAACCATATAGGAATGCAGGCAGGTCGCATCCCGGATCTTTACATCCCGCACATCTTTGTTTGGCGTGTGGACTTTTATATACTCCAGCTTGTTCGCTCGTATGCCTCCGTCGACTGGAAAATGATGTCCAAAGCAAAAAAACAAGGGAGATTCCTGGCCCTGGGAAACCTTGTACCGACTGGACTGGATGTAGATTGAATGCGCGGAAGACAGGGAAGGAAGAACAAAAACCACGACCAGGAATACCAAAAAGACAAAATGAACCCGAAAACGCGATCTTAACATGATCTTCTCCTTTTTTTTATCATTACTTCTATTTCTCAAGGCGAAAATGTGGACATAAATAAAAAAACAAAATCATAAATGACCACCGTGCACTCAACGCCAGCTCATAGCCAATTCTCAAATATGGGTTGTCGGAGGGCTTGCAGGGGCGAAAAATCTTCCCCCCCTTTCAACCTTCAGATCTTACTCCTCGAATTAGGTTCTGAATGTGGTACTACAGGCTAAATCCCGGTTTTCAGCTGCTTGAATTATCTTTCCTGGCTATGTACTGCTTGATCTGTTGTAAGGCCTTGCTGGCCTCTTTTTTCTGCCTCTGATACCGGGCTGCCTGGGCAAAGGCCTTTTGACTCCGGGAATGGTCATCGCTCCGCCAGGCCGCATATCCGGCCATGAGCCAGGCCCGGCCCCTGTGCGAGCCATGTTTCCGGGCCGCCTGTTCAAAAACCCGGGCGGCCTGGGCGAACTCGTCCAGGTCATAGAGCAGTTCCCCTTCAAGCATGAGCAGCTCACTGCTTTTGGTCTTCGGCCCCAGGGACTCGATGGCTTCCAGGGCTTTTTCCGGCTGGCCCAGTCTGCGGTAGGCCGCAACCAAGCGGCAAAGTACCTGCGGATCGTTGTGATCCTGCAGCCAGCTGGTGTACATAGGAACGGCCTTGACCGGCACATCGGCCTCCAAACTGAGATCCGCCACCAGCTTTTTTTCCTGATCAGACAAAGGGGTCAAAAATCCGTAGACCATCAAGGCGGCCAGAGCCTCTTCGCTGCGTCCCATGTTTAAGTTGATGTGGGTGAGCCCCTTCCACCATTTGGGGTTGGTCGGGTACTGCCTGGTCAACTCACGGCCAAGCCGTAAGGCCTTCTGGGTCATTCCCAGTTCCAAATACTGATAGAGCAGGGTTTCCTGCCACCTTTGCTGCCTTTTCCCAGAGGTGTTTTTGGCCAAATCCTGCATATGAGACAATGCGGTCCTGGGCTTGTTGACCGCCAGCAGGGCATGAACCATATTTTCCTTCCACTCCGGCTTGATTGCAGACGGATGGGTCTGAAACAGGCGTTCCAAGGTGGCAATGGCCTGGGTGTACTTTTCGTCCATGAGGTAGGAAAGGGCGCTGTGATAGAGATATTCAGGCTTTTTGTCCTGGGACCTCTCATAGGCCTGCTCAAAGCATTCACCTGCCCTGGGGAGCTGGTCCAGCTCATAGACAGCCCGGGCCAGGTTCAGCCAGGCTGAAGGAAAGTCGGGTCTTGCCTGTACGCTGTACTCATAGGCTCTGGCTGCTGAGGCATACTTCTCCTGCATCAGATAGCAGTTGCCAAGGACAAAATAGACCTCTGGGTGGTGATAGGTATAGTCTTTGGCTTCAATGGCCTTGTGCGCCGGTCCTTCCTTCTCCAGGAACTGTTCCAGGGTTGTGGCCGCCTGGGCATAGTCCTCGTCCTCCAGCATGGGGCTGACCTTGTGCAGGACCATGCGCACCGGCATGGACATATCAAACTGCTGCCCTTTTTCCCCAGCCTGAAGACTGCTTGCAAGGATCATCAGGAGCACTGCGGCAAAAAACAAGATATCGGACAGGGTTTTTATCATAGCAAACCAGTCTCTTCTTTGCTGCGATGCAGCCTAACGGCACTCGCATAAAATTGGGCCTGAGATTGCCTCTCTGCCTTTGTCGTCTGGGACCTTATGACGCCCGGTCGGCTTAAGAGGCCTCATGTCCCAGTTGCGGTATATGCAAAAATCGGGGCCAGGCAATGACGGAAACGGCCATGCGGCTTATATCTTTCGTTGTAGTGCTAACTGAACTGCACGGTAACATTACAACCTGAAATACTTATCATTCCAGGTCGAATCTGATCGTGGTCTGGGCCTTGGTCTTCACCGGTTCTCCCCCCATTTTTCCGGGGTTAAACTTCCACCTGCGGACACAGCGCCTGACAGTTTTCTCAAAAACACCTTCCGGCTTGGCATCCACAATGTTCACCTCCTCGACTCTGCCCTGGGTATTGACCACAAAAGCCACCTTGACCCAGCCTTCGATACCCCGGCGCTTGGCATAGTAAGGATACACTGGAGGAGTCCTTACTTTTACCGACAACGGCCCGTCCAGGTCCCCCTGAGAAAAGACATCCGGAAGTCCTGGAGTTTGTATCTTCGAAGTTCTATCCATGGGTGGCAGGTCCATGGTCCTTGGCCCGCTGGGCAACCGGGGATTGAGCTCAAAAGGCAGAGAGTGTTTCTGTTTAACCGGCTTGCGAGCAATCTCTTTTTTCTTTGGCTTTGGCTCGGGTTTTGGCTTTTCCGGTTCAGGCCGCTCTTTGGGCTTCTTTTCCGGCTCAGGTTCATCAAACCTGGTGATCTGCACTTGGGGAACGATCTTCTCAATTGTCGGCTGCGAGGGAGCTTCGTTCATCAAATGGGGCATGGCCAGAAAAAAACCGAGATTGATGCCCACAGCCACAATCACCGATCCCACCCAGGAAAACCGGTTATAGCTTATCAAGCGTTGAAAGTATCTGTCGGTTCCGGCACTGCGCAGCATTATTGACCCCTTCAGCTTTGCCCTAATGAAAAATCAACCTTAAACTGTCGCTCCCTCTTCTTTGTCCCCCCTTGAAGGGGATTGGGGGGGTGTTTCTTACCTTGCGACAGATGATTGTGGACAAGGCACTCGGCAAATCTGAAATATGTCTTGTCTCAATCTGGGAAAAATTTATTTCAATACGTCTTGAGGTGTGCCAGTGTATGAGCCTTACGAAGCACCCGGAAGTTTGGCTGCCAGCGCAACATTGTCGGCTCCAGCCATCCGGCATCCGTCCATGACCTCAATAGACACCCCGGTGTCGCTGCCCTTGTCAGCCACAACCACCACATCGCTCTCCGGATTTTCGGACAGGGCCCGCTCCACATTGGCCCGCACAGCCCGGACATCGATTTCATGCTCATCCATGAACACCTTGTTTTTCTCATTGATAGCGATGAGTATGCTGGACTTTTCCTGCACTGTAGCCGTATTAGCCGAAGGACGGGACACATCTACTCCGGTTTCCTTGACAAAGCTGGTGTTGACCAAAAAGAAGATGAGCAGGATAAAGACCATATCTATGAGCGGAGCAATGTTCAGCTCAGTGGATTCCCGCTTGTTGCGGCGCGCCCCGGATATATTCAACATACTGCATACCTCAGGATAAAAATCGGTGATCGGGTATTAGCTCTCGGACTGAGCTTTCGTTGCCAGACCTGTTTTGAAATCACGGCATAGGCCGTATAGGAGCGAATGATTATTCGCCCTCTTTTAAATCCTCTGCCGCAGGTAATAGCCCACCCGGGCAATGCGCTGCTTGAGATTTTTGGATCTGCGATCCAGAAACCCCTTCATGTACAGACCAGGTATGGACACCAACAGACCGGTCTGGGTGGTGATCAAGGCCTCAGAGATTCCACCGGCCATGCCTTTGGCATTTCCCGTACCAAAAACTGCCAGGATGTCGAAGGTATTGATCATGCCCAGGACAGTGCCCAGAAGACCAAGCAAAGGAGCAATAGCGGCCAGGACCCCGATAACCTGCAGGTAATCGTCCAGGGAATGATTTAATGACAAGACGACCTCATCCAAAATGGAACGATCCAGGTCCTGGTCATGGCTGCGTTTTTGCAGGAACCGGGCAACCAGAAGGGATACCGCCCCCCTGTACTGTCTTGGATCAGGCATTGTATCATCCTTAACATGCTCCCAGGCAGCTGCCGCGCCCATGTTTTTCCGGTGCAGACGCCGGAGAAAAAGGATACGATCGACAATCAAAATCCACATGAGCAGACTGACCACAACCAGGGGGAACATGATAACCCCTCCGGTATGCAGATATTCTTCCAGCCGGAGCAGCTCAACCCACAAATGGTCCATTAGGCAATATCCCTATTCTTATGGATGATATTGACCAAAGAAACCGCCTTTTCTTCCATCTGCCCGATATGCTTATCCACTGCCCTGTTCAGCAGGGTTTGGGACAGCATCAGGGGAATGGCTACAGACAATCCAAGCATGGTGGTCACCAGGGCCTCGGATATCCCCCCGGACATAAGGCGGGGATCGCCGGTACCGTGCAGGGTGATGACGTGGAAGGTCTCGATCATGCCGATGACCGTTCCCAGCAGTCCGAGCAAGGGAGCAATGACTGCGAGCATGCCCAGGGTGGACAGGAATCGCTCCATGGGCGGTATTTCTTTTAAGATGGCCTCCTGCAAAGCATTCTCCATTTCCTCCCGCTGCATTTGTCTGCTGCTCAGGCCCGCTTTCAACACTCTGGCTACAGGCTTGCGGGCATATTGGGCGCAGGCCTGGATGCAGGCCGGCCAATCGTTTTTGGCCGAAAGCTTTTCAATTCGCTCCATCAAGGGAGCGGGGTTAAAACGCTTGCGGAGCAGAAAGAGAATGCGCTCCAGGATGATAAGCACCCCAACCCCCAACACGGCCAGAATAGGCCAGATTACCGGCCCCCCCTGGGGAATCAAGGTTTCCAGCTCCAGCTGATGGGTCAGCTGTCGCAGGGCTGCCCCTCGAGTAATGTCCATAGGCGTAGCTTTGCTCTCCCCGTCCATATACTGGCCAAGCTGATCCTGCATGCCGGCGGAAGGGAGATGGGACAGGGCGTACAGCTCCTTGCCGCTGGTTGAGTATTTGAGAAAGCCCGTTTCGTCCTGCATGCGGTAGGCAGCGGTGAATGGACCGAGAAAGAGGACCTCGGCCTGGACCTCATGCCCGCTGCGGTCCACGATATTTCCCTTTTCCACTGCCACCTGACCGGTATGCCGTATCTGGTCCAAAAGGGTCTGGGCCATGCTCCGGATCTCGTCCATGCCCGGAAACTGTTCTTTCTCGGCCACAGCCTGCAGAGAAGAAGAAAAGCCATTCATGGCTGTTCGCGGATTTCCAGAAACCAGGGAGTCAATATCCTTGGCATTGATCCGGATAACTCCCACCAGTTCCTTGACCATGCCCTGCTTTTCGCTCAATTCCTTGCTCAGTTGTGTATTTTCCTTACGCAAAGTGCTGACCTTTTCCGATATAGCCTCTGTGTCTTTGCTCAAGGCTTGGTTCTTCTGCTTCAGCTCGTTCACGGCCGAAATCAGCTTTTCCCGGTCCTGGACTATGCGGGCCCTGGCCTCTGCAGCTTCTTGCTGGGCCTTTGCCTTCTCGGCCTCAGCCTTTTCTTTCAGTGCCTGGCGGGCCTTCCTGGCCTCTACCGAGAGCTCACGCATATCCTGTCCAAGGGAAACTGGAGGAAATACAAGACAGGCGGACTGCAGCCCAAGAATACACATGATGATACATACCGTAATTCTCATTACCTCACGATCCTCCCCAACGGTAAAGTCAGCAGTTCCGCTGTCCTGCGTTTGGTTGCTATTTCCACCGCAGCCCGAATATCCCGAAGATATACAGGAGAAAGGGGCTGCCAGGACTTCTCAGCGATATTGTAAAATCCGCAGCTTTCCCGATCCAGGCTCAAGTAAAACAGATTCAGGCGACCCAAGCGAAAGACATTGACCAGAATCGTCTCTCCCTGGACCGGAATTTCCTCTTGGTACACCTCAGTAGTGAAACCGTATTCAGCTTCAATAAGCAGGGCTTCCATGATCTTGCGATATTTCTCGCTGGTTGAGACTTCCGGATCGGCATTCATCTCTTGCAGATCCTGCATCCGATCCTTTCGCTCCTCAGGCAGAAAGGGGAGTCCCTGGGAAACCCGGATATCTATTGTGTGCAGCAACTCATCCAAAAAAGGCTGGATCTGGTTGGAGATTTCTTTGATGTCCGCCAATTGCTCCTTTTTTTCCGTTCGTCGCTTTTGCTCGTCACCAAGAGTTTGTTCTAGAACGTCGTGCTCTTTCTGCAGCTTGGCATTTTGATCTTCAAGCTCTTCGAGCTGGGCTAAGAGACGCTCTCTCTCTTCTCGCCATTTGTCCCTCTGTTGCTGAGTGGATTGTCGAATGTCGATGGAATCTTCGACCGGCTTCTCCACCCGATTTTCCGCCCATATATTCAAGGGAAAAAGCTGGGCCGCCACAAGCAGGACACTACCCAGCAGAAATGCATTCACCTTTTTTCGGGACATAAGACAAAACTCCTGTGGATGATCAGAGTCTACAAAGCATTTCACACAGACAAAAAAAATCCCGGATCGAGTATCCTCGATCCGGGATTTCCCTTTTTTATCCGCGGATGATGTCTGGACGAACGTCTCCACGCGTCCAGGCCAGTAGCAATTCAGGCAGGTCTTCTGACTCCCGGATCATCCTACGGCTGCGCCTTCCCCTCAGGAAAAACCCAAGAGTGGCTTCATGCAACGTTCGTCCCCGGTCACAGCGGCGGGCCCGTCCCCGATTTGCACGGGGTTCCCTATTAAGCTCTCGTGAGCACCTGAACTGTTGTGAAATGTTTACCAGTTAGTATATGCCTCCTTGGCCTTTGTCAACAAGGATTCTCTATAACCCCCTTCAAAAGTCTGAAATCTCATTCGATCCAGGAAGTGGTTATTACAAAAGCACTCATATTGGATGGGTTATGATCATTTTCCTGCTGAATACTCTTATGAAACAAGACACAACCCTGGCAGCATGCTGGGCCGTCGG
>JBKHIL010000242.1:0-3778 GCA_046538645.1 Desulfovermiculus sp. | reverse complement strand
ATATTCTTTTAATCCGGCAAGATATTCCATGGTCAGCCTCATAGTGACAAAAAAAGAGTGGTTGTAAGGCGACGGATTTGGGTGGTTTCTTTTATCTGTTACCAGGCTGGTTTCGTCAAGGCTGTTGGGTAAAGTGGCTCGGAGCATTGTGTTCTCATGTGTCATCCCTGCCTCTGGATGTGACCACCAGTTTGATCGAGAAAGAAACTTTGCATCACCCCCTCTGTAATTCCGGTACTGTATCAGGGTCCTGCACAGGCTCCAGCTGGAATCCAGACTCAAAGATGTAAGAGCTGGACCTGGTCCCGGATCGAGTCCGGGATGACGTACGCCGGGGTGACCCCAGATCTCAGTCCGGGGAAGGCGGAGAAAGAAAAAGGCAGGTCCTGCAACCTGCCTTTTTATAGTACAATTTTGGTGCCGAGGGGGGGATTCGAACCCCCACGAGCTGTTGCCCACTACCCCCTCAAGATAGCGTGTCTACCTATTCCACCACCTCGGCATAAAAACATAATTTAGCGAATAAGTCTTTGACTGTCCAGATTTTTATTCATCTGATTCTTCGGCAGCTTGAGATTTTTGAGATTCTTGCTCTGCTGGGGCCTCTGATTTCTTCTCCTCCAAAACAACAGACTCAGGAGGTGCTGCCCGCTTGCTGGCGTCCATATAGGTAAAGGACATGGAGGTAACAAAGAATACCACTGCCACGGCCACAGTCAGTTTGGTCAGCAATCCGCCGGCTCCGCTGCTCCCAAAAAGCGAAGAACTCGAGCCGCCGAAAATGACTCCCATGCCCTGGGCGCCTGATTGCATGAGCACCAGGGTGACTAAGGAAATACAGGCCAGGACATGAATGGTAAGAAGAAGGGTGTTCACAACAAGTAACTCCACATTGCGTCACAAAATGATTTGCATTCGTTTCCGGTTTCAGTCCCGCCTCCGGCGGGACATCCGGCGGATCTGAAATAACTCTTCGGGTTGATGTTTTGTGTCAGCCCGCTTTGCCCAGCACGATTTTGGCCATGCTTTCAGCTTCCAGGCCAGCTCCACCTACCAGGACTCCGTTTACATTGTCAAGCCCGATGATCCGGTCGATATTATCCGGCTTAACACTGCCCCCGTAAAGAATACGCACCGAAGCCCCGGCCCGGGGCAATAAGTGGAGCAATTGGTCCCGGACAAAGCCATGGGCCTGGGCTATGTCTTCCGGCTGAGCGACCTTTCCGGTCCCGATGGCCCAAACAGGTTCATAGGCAATAAGGAGCCTGTCCTCCAGGTCAGGTACCTGCACATCAGAAAGGGCTGTGGCCAGCTGATCATGCAATACTTCTTGCAGTCGGCTCTCGTCCCGTTGTGAGAGTGTCTCACCGATGCACAGTATCATACGCAGGCCTTGATCCAATCCAAAGCCGACCTTTTGAGCTACAAATTCGTTGTCTTCGCCCAGGACATGCCTGCGCTCGGAATGGCCGGCCAGGGCGTAGGAGCAGCCATGATCCAGAAGCATGTCCGGGCTTATCTCTCCGGTAAAGGCTCCTTGTTCAGCGGGATAAAAGTTCTGTCCACCCAGGGAAAAACCGGGCTCGGATTTGAGCCCTTCGGCCACAGCATGCAGTGCAGTAAAGGGCGGAATGAGCACCACCTCTCTGTCCCGGGGCAGAGAGCCCTGCAGGAGATTGACCAGATCGGCGGCTGTTTCTTTGGCCTGGGCCTGGTTCTTGTGCATTTTCCAGTTGGCGGCCATGCAGAGTTTCATAGGGCTTTTGACCTCCTGTGAGTTACAATCCCAGGGCCTTGATTCCGGGCAGTTTTTTACCCTCCAGAAATTCCAGAAAGGACCCGCCGCCGGTGGATACAAAGCTCATGGATTCAACCAGGCCGCAGGTGTGGACCAGGGAGTCGGTATCTCCGCCGCCGACAATGGTCAGGCCTTCGACCTTGGCTACTGACTGAGCCAGGCCAACAGATCCCTGGGAGAAGCTTGGGTTTTCAAAGGCCCCCATGGGACCATTCCAGACCACTGTCTTGGCATCGCGAAGGACTTCAGCAAACAAGGTATGGGTGGCTGGACCGATATCCAGGATCATTTCATCGGCCGGAACGTCTTGAAAAGGAAACACTCCGCTCGGCTTGACAGCCTTAAGATCAGTCCCGGTCAGGCAGTCCACCGGGAGATAGAAACTGACCCCCTTGGACCGGGCAGTCTTCATGGTTTCCAAAGCCTGCTCAATGAGTTCCTCTTCCACTTTGGACGAGCCAACACTCACCCCCATGCTGCGTAAAAAGGTATTGGCCATGGCTCCGCCAACAATGATGCGATCCACAGTATCCAAGAGATTGGTCAGGATGCCCAGTTTGGTGGAGACCTTGGCCCCTCCAGCCACAAGGACAAAGGGGTGTTCCGGGTTGGACAGGGCCTTGCCCAGGTATTGTATTTCCTTTTGCAGCAAAAATCCGGCATAGGTGGTTTGCACGTGCTCGGTCACTCCAACGACCGAGGCATGGGCCCGGTGGACAACTCCAAAGGCATCGTTGATATAGATCTCGGCCAGGGAAGCGAGCTGGCGGCTGAAATCAGGATCGTTTGTGGTTTCGCCGGGCTGAAAGCGGAGGTTTTCCAGCATAAGGACATCCCCGGGTTGCAGGGAATCGGCCAGGGCTTGAACCTCCTGGCCGACACAGTCGGGAGCCATCTTTACCTCCCGCCCCAAAAGCTCCTGTAGTCTTTCGGCAACCGGATTCAGGGACAGGGTCGGATCCCTTTGCCCCTTGGGTTTGCCCAGGTGGGAACAAATAATAAGACTGCCGCCCTGGTCCAGGATATACTCATAAGTAGGCAGTGAGGCCCGGATCCGGTTGTCATCGAGGATATTTCCCTGATCAATGGGCACATTGAGATCCGAACGAACCAAAACTCTTTTTCCTTGTACTTGAGCCTGGTCAAGATATGGCATACGATCCCTCCAGCGGGCAGATGGGTTGGGCTTGGAGCTTAAAACGAAGAAACACTGAAATATCTCTTATTGTTATGCGTACGAAACCCGGTGTTGTCAATTCTGCCTGTTTGGAGGCAGGCTTGCTGGAAGTTCTGGATTGCCGCAACCGGCCTCTTGCCGTTTTACCGGAAAAAGCGGTCCACGACCAGGGGCTCAAACATCACCGGGCGGTTGTACTGGTCTACAGGCAGAACGCTGACCTGCTCCTTTCCAGACGTTCAGCTCAAAGTCTGGATGGGCCCTCATGCTGGGATGCATCTGTGACTGAGCACGTATATCTGGGGAGTTCAGTATATGAGACCGTGCGGCAGGGGGTGTTTGCCAGGATGGGCATGACTTTCTCCAAACTGCGTTATGTTCAGCGCCTGGAAGCCCGGCCGGAAACAGAAAACGAGATTTTAAGCATTTATGCTGTTAAGTCGCAATCTGAATTGTCGATCAAGGAAACGGACAATGAATACATGTTCTTGGAAAGAAATGAAATCAAGTACATTGTGGAAAATTTTCCCCGCCAGGTTACTTCAACCCTGCGTATCTTATGTCTGACCGGGCTTGTGTGAATCTGAAAGCAGCGCGGCCATATCCTGGTGCAGATAGCCATTGGTGGCCAGGATGGAGTCCGCTCCCAGGGTATAGGGCTTTAAAGGCTTGTACTGGCTGACGCTGCCCCCGGCCTCCTGGACCAGGAGACATCCAGCCGCCACGTCCCAGGGTTTGAGACCCAATTCATAAAATATATCCAGCCTGCCGCAGGCGGTATAGGCCAGATCAACAGCAGCAGA
>JBKHIL010000034.1:0-9900 GCA_046538645.1 Desulfovermiculus sp. | reverse complement strand
GTAGGGGTCATGACAATATCTGAGACAGCCAGAAAGTCCAGCTTGAGCAGAGCTTCCCGGGTCAGGCTAACATCTGCATAGGACAGCATGGGATTGGTGCACTGCATGTAGGCGGCCCGCACCGCGTAGGGTTCTTCCTCCAAAACCGCGCGGCGGAAAAAGGCGGAAGGCACAGTCATCAGCCTGGGGCTGACCCCATACGCAGCGTTTAAGATGGACGTAGGCTTATCCGGCAGCAAATCGGCCCGGACAAACTTTCCAGGGGGCTGAGTCTTCGGCTCGCTGGCCTTGATATTACCCCCGGGAATGTCCAGATTCCCGCACACAGCCATCAGGGATATGAGGGAGCGAATTGTATCAAAGGTTTCCGGAACCTGCTCAATGGCATTGCCCCAAGCCAGGCAAGCCGGCCGGGCCCGGGCATAGGCCCGGGCTGCCCTTTGGATCTTTTCCTGCTCTATCCCGGTGAGCCCAGCTATTTTGTCCAAAGACATACTGAAAGCAGCGGCCTTGAGCTCCTCAAAGCCGACAGTCCACTTGTCTACAAAATCTCTCTCTTCCAGACCTTCACCGATGATAACCTGCAAAAAGCCCAAGGCCAGGGCCAGGTCTGTCCCCGGCCGCAATGGAAGCCAGATATCAGCCTGCCGGGCCAGATCCGTCCTCCTGGGATCGATGACCACCAATTGAGCACCTTCACGTACACGGGCTGTCAAACAGGTATTGATCACCCCTTCTTCATTGGTGGCCCGGGAATTACTGCCCCAGAGCAGGATGAGCTGGGTGGGGTGATGCATATCAGGAATGGGATAAAATCCGCACACATGCCTGCCGGTCAGCTCCCGGGGGGCGTGACAGACATCCTGAACTGCCACCACGTTTGGAGAACCAAAGGTATTGGCCAGCCTGATGAGAACGAAATGTTCCAGGCCCTTGGGCATGCCCTGGCAAAACGCCACTGACCTGGCTCCGTCCCTGGTCCGGACCTGGTCCAGGTTCGTGGCTACGACATCCAGGGCCTCATCCCAGTCTGCGCTACGCCATTTGTTCTCCCCCCGCTGGCCGGTGCGCAAAAGGGGCGTTCTCAGGCGTTGGGGGTGGTCATGTACCTCGGTCAGGGCCCGGCCTTTGGGGCAGGTATACCCATGATTCAGATACCCGCTGGGATCACCCCGGATGGCTCCAATCTGTCCGTCTATAACCTGGACCTGCACCTTGCATCCGCCATGATCCATGCGGCCGCAATGAGTGGTTCGCCAGTCTGATGTCATAGGGCAACAACCTTGATCTCAGTTGCATATAAGCCGGTGGGGGTCGCACTTCTCACGCAGGATCTGCAATTCATACTCTGTCGGTGGCTTTTCTTCCTGCACCCGGGAACTGTCAACCTCAAACTCCATCTCGGTCAGAATCTGCTCAGGTTTTACTCCAGGATAGGTGCTCTGCAAATACATCTCTTTGCTCTTTTCGTCAAAGCGAAAGGTGCCCATATTGGTGATAACCACTGATGGACCGCCTGGAGGGAGCCCGGCTTTCTCCCGGCCTTGAGGACCGTCCAGATAGCCTGGACTGGTCAAGTAATCGAGTTTCTTGACAAATTTTCTCTTTTCTTGCTGCATGAAGATAATGCTTTTGGGCACAAAAGAGGTCACATCGCATCCTCCGCCACTGCCGGGGAAACGAATGCGAGGGCGTTCATACGATCCTATACAGGTTGTGTTCAGATTTCCGAATTTATCCACCTGTCCGGCCCCCAGAATACCCACCACATACTGCCCAATGGTCCTGTTTTGCATAGCTGCAAAGGCGTCCAGCATCCCGCTGGTGGAAGATGCCCCATACATGACTCTGGGATCAGAGACAACCAGTGGAATCTCTTCCAGGCGGGAGTCAATGGCCCCGGTTTCAAAAAAAATCACGCAATTAGGTGCAGTGATCTTCTTGGCTGCAATAGCCGCCAGCATGGAGATCCCGGTGCCGCAAAATACAATGGCCCCGTCATCTATTTCCCGAGCAGCCATGATGGCCATCATTTCTCGAGGTGTATAGTCCATAACCTTCCCTGTCCTGATGTTGACTTAATTGCGTTCCAGGATCAGAACTGCAACAAGCGCACATTCTGATCTATTTACCTGTATTCTCTCGCCTATACCCGCTTGAGGTTTACTGCATAGCCAGTTTCCGGATCAGCTGCTATCTGGCCCAGGCGCTCTTTTCCAACCAGATTTAAAAGGTCTTCATGTCTTTCAAGCCCTAATACGTAACGTTGCCGATTCTTTTCGTTTTGCTCGTCATCCTGGCCGTCTCGAAAGTACTCATGCAGATATGTCGGGTCATAATCGTAATAACGGTAACAGGCTGTGGGATATGCCCCATAGGGGACATGGACCACTGCATCCACATATATGCCTGGAATTTGGTTCTGCTCCGGATGTCTGCGCATGGTTTCCGTATCCACAAGCTTTTCGCAGGTAATCACCAGACGCTTGGAGGCCTTGGCCTGCTCGACATCTGCAAAACTCAGGCCCATTATCTTCGAAGTCCCCTGTTGGTCAGCCTCCTGGACATGGATAAAGGTCACGTCCGGATGAATGGCCGGGACTAAAACGACCTTGGAAGTGTCCGCCCACTGCCCGAATGGATTGTCCACCACTTCCAGTTTTTTATCCGGAAACTTGGGATCCTCGGCCCGCTTTTGGGCTGAAAAGCCCCAGGTATCCACTATGTCCGTTCCCAGGGCAGATCGGCAGGGCAAAAACGGCACGCCCATGGCCCCGGCCAGAAACCGCAAAGTCATCTGATAATTGGTGTAATCTTCAATAGCTATAGCTCCCCGTTCCACTGCTTTTCGAAAACGCACACAGGTGGGGGCAAAACGGCCATTGGCTCCATAGGCGATTTCAATGCTGGACACGCATCCAGCTCCAATAAGCTCATCCACCCCTTGTCCGTTGGAATGCACATACATGTGCAGACCCCTGACCCGGGAACGGATGATTTCGTGCACGGCTGCCATGGGGTTTCTGTTCACCGTGAAGCCCCCAATTGATATATGGGCCCCGTCAAACAGAAACTTGCCCACTGCATCCTTTAGATTCATGAGCTTGCTGCCATTTCCCTTCATGTATTCGTTCCTCCGGACCATTAAACTTTTAAGGTATCGTCAAGATCAAAGCCAACAATGCATGTTTCAGCGCAGGCAAAGCCCGCGTTGAAAACCAGTCGCCCGCCATACCTGAAAAACAGGAGACAGGAGTTATCAATCAATCAGAGACAGAAAGATGCCGGCTGCCAGGACCGTTCCGATGACTCCGGCCACATTCGGTCCCATGGCATGCATGAGCAGATAATTTTTCTTATCCTCTTTGGCTCCAACCGAGTGCACCACTCTCGCGGCCATGGGCACTGCCGACACACCGGCCGCTCCGACCAGGGGATTGATCTTTTTCTTTTCTTTCAAGAACAGATTCATGAATTTGGCAATGAGCACGCCGCTAGCTGTGCTGATCATAAAGGCAATAAGCCCGAGGACGAAGATGAAGATCACATCCGGCCGCAGAAACTGATCGGCGTTCATAGTCGCCCCGACCGGCACGCCCAGAAATATGGTGGCAATATTCATCAGCTCATTTTGAGCAGCATTGTTTAACCGATCCACAACCTTGGACTCCCGAAAGATATTGCCCAGCATAAACATGGCCATGAGCGGAGCAGCGGCTGGAATGAGCAAAATGATGACTATGGATGACAGGAAAGGAAAAAGAATCTTCTCCAGCTTGCCCACCTTGCGCTCTGTCTTCATCCGGATAGTCCGCTCTTTCTTTGTAGTTAAGAGCTTCATGACCGGGGGCTGCACAATGGGGACCATAGCCATGTAGGAATAGGCAGCCACCGCACAGCTCCCCAGCATATGCGGGGCCATCTTGGCCGCCAGATAAATGGTCGTTGGACCATCCGCCCCTCCTATGATTCCGATTACCGCAGCCTCGGACAAGTCGAAACCAAAGATATACGCGGAAAAAAACGTAATATATACTCCGACTTGGGCTCCGGCACCCAGAAAAAGGAGCTTGGGATTGGACAAAACAGGTCCGAAATCGGTCATGGCTCCCACTCCCAAAAAGATGAGAGGCGGGATGATTTCCCACTGGATTCCGTAGTGATAAAAACGCCAAATGAGCCCTTCTCCGGGCTCCATGAGTCCGGTCAGGGGCAGATTGGCCAAAAGAATACCAAATCCAATGGGCAGCAGGAGCAAAGGCTCGAATTGCTTGGCAATAGCCAGATAAAACAAGACTCCGGCAATGCCCCACATGACCAGCATCTTGGGGGTCAAGAACATGAAGCCGGACATATGAATAAGTTCAAAGAGGTTATCCATTTGCCTTGCCTCGCTTCTCGATTTTATCTGTCACATAGGCTGTTAAACGCACTGTGCAATACAAAAGAAAAATGCCGAACATAACACCGCAGATCCCGGCGATGCTGACTTGTATGGCTTGCCACATAGCTCTCCCCTTACAATCTGTTCATGAGCTTTTGTTTTATATAAGAAAATAAGATAAGTAGATTCCAGCATGCAGAGGAGAGGCCTGACAGGCCTTTCCCCTGCAATCCACGGGCGAGACAGCAGGATCACCCTTTGGCGACGCGAGGTGTCATGAGATGATGCTGGGGGCAAAGTGATTTGGGATTTTGGTATGCAGCTCCGGCAAAGGCCTGCATATAGCCGCGCAGGTCCCGCAAAGCGGCGATTTCATCAATGAGCCCGGTCTTGGCGCAGAAAATTGGCCGGGAGGTATCATGATACTTCTTCACCAGCTCATTCATTTTTTCCACTGTCTGATCCAAAGGCTTTCCTGCTTCCTGATCCTTGATCAGACGCCGGGTATAGGTGGCTACAGACGCGGTTTCTCCGTGCATTACGTATATTTCAGTGGCTACAGTGCCCAAAGTAAAGGCATTGTGTCGGTTGGCTGTGGGGCCGCCCATGATATAGTGAGCCGCGGCCGAACCTTTGCGCAGGGTCACCAGCATCATGGGCACATCGGTCTGCTGAATGGAGTAGATCAGGCTCTGGCCCAGGCCCAGGAGCTCGGCCTTTTCAGCAATGTTGCCGACATCGATTCCGCTGGTATCCTGAAACCAGATGATGGGCAGGCGGTCCCGGCCGCACAAGGTGACGAACTCGTTCATTTTAATCAGGCCCTGGCGGTAGAGCTTTCCGCCGATGCCAGGATAATCGGCGTATTCCGGATATCCTTTGGGCATGATCCCCTGCCGGTTGCCGATGCACCCGCAGAGCATGCCGTCAAGCTTTACCAGTCCGGTATACACTTCTGGCCCATAATCCGGCCGAAACTCCTGGTGTTCACTCCCGTCCACCAGCCTGGCCAGGATTTGCTCAAAATCATAGGTCCTCTTGGGATTGACCGGCAGAAGGTAATAGAGATCCTCGGTTGGAAACCGGGGCTCTTTGGGCACATCGACCTGAAAGAACTCAGGGTCATAGGCCGGGAGCTTGCTCATATAGTCCCGCATAGCCTTGAGCACGCCTTCCTCGGTCTCAAAGACATATCGGAAGAAGCCGGTTTCCTCATAATGAACATCCACTCCGCCCGGGGGAGTTTCTCGGTGCTGCTTGGCCACATCAATGAGCTCCTGGGCCGACTGAACATCAAAATAACCTTTAGGGCTCATTCCACTGACGATTCCAGCCCCGCCCACAGCGATATTGCAATTTTTGTGGGCAAAGAGAATGGTCGGACTCACTCCCTGATATCCTCCGCCGGCCGGATTGGTCCCATAAATCCCGGCCAGAACAGGCAGGCCCATCTGCTCTAGTTCAGCATGGCGGAAAAAGGTGGTTCCTGATCCGCGGCGGCCTCCATAGAACTTCTCCTGTTCCGGCAGCTTGACCCCACTGCAGTTGACCACCCAGACCAGGGGAATGTTCAAGCGCTTGGCCAGGTCCGTGACCCGGAATATGTTTTCCGCTTGTCCCGGGACCCAGGCTCCGGCCATATACTTATTGTCAAAGCCGACGACCACTGCCCAGCGGCCGTTGATCCTGGCCAGACCATCGACCACATTCGTGGTGCAGTCATCGTTTTCTGCCGGGTTATAGAGCATGTGCAGGGGCCGCCACGTCCCTTCGTCAACCAGGATATCCAGACGCTGCCAGATGGTCAGCTGCCCCCTGGAGTTGATCTTTTCAGCGGGCAATCCAAATTCCTTGATTTTATCCTTGGCTTCCTGGACCTCCTGCTCTGCTTTTTCCACTTCCTGCAAGTTATCTTCGGTCCGCTGCTTGACCTTATCCTTCAGGGGCTTTCCCAGCAGATCCATGTTCTTGAAATATTTATGCATATACAAAAACTCCCTGACCCGAACGTAAGTCGGGGTTATTCAATCACCGCCAAGACATCGTCTTCTTCCACTGTGTCGCCGGGCTTGACCTTAATTTCTTTGACTGTGCCGTCAGCAGAGGAATAGACCGGGGTTTCCATCTTCATGGCCTCAAGGACCATGATTTCGTCATCTTCCTCCACCTCGTCGCCTTGTTTTACGGTAATCGTCCATACTTTTCCGGCCAGAGGGGATCTGATTTCTTCTGACATATTAACTCCTTATGTTTTTAAACTCGCACTATTACACTATTTTTTTGTCAAGCATTCGAAACATGGGGCAAACTTATCCCAGCGCGAATGAAACGAGATCCAAAGGTTTCAGGCTTCAGGAGATAGGATAAACAGGATGTTATGAAATCTTTTGCTGTTCTATCCAAAACCTGAGATCTCAAAACTTCTGATGAAATCGTTGGCACCAGATTGTAAGTTTTTTTTTCGATCAAACTGGACGTATGCGGCCAGAGGCTGCACTGAACCTATTTGTCCCGATTGGCCTTGCGGACACCCAGCTGGTCCAAAGCAATAATCATCTTGCAGATATTGGCTGAACCTTCCACCATGTAATAGGTGGGCATATCCCGGAACAGGCGTTCCACAGGATATTCAGTTGAATACCCGTAAGCACCCAGAATACGCATGGCAAAGTTGGCCGCCTTGTTGGCCACCTCGCCGGCCAGGTATTTGGCCTGAGCCACATCCAGACCGTTATTCAGCTTGCCTTGATCCTTGAAGTAGGCCGCCTTGTAGACCACCAGCCGGGCGGCTTCAATTTCGGCTGAGAGCTGGCCGATCATTTCCTGATTCATTTGAAAGTCGCCAATGGATTTGCCGAACTGCTTGCGCTGCTTGCAATACTTAACTATTTCATCCAGGCAGGCCTGGGCCAGGCCAACTCCACCGGCTGCTGCTGAGAGTCGGGTCTGGTTCAAGGAGCTGAAGACGATTCTGGCTCCATCCCCGGGATTACCCAGGATATTTTCCTTGGGCACCCGGGTGTTGTCCAGGAAGACCTCTCCGGTCGGAGAACAATGAGAACCCATTTTTTCCAGCTTGGTGGTCTTGACCCCATTGAAGTTCTTAGGTTCAATGACAAAGGCGGACAACCCCTTGGAACCTTTGGACTGATCTGTGTAAGCGTAATAGATGAGGACATCGGCGACATGGGCATTGGAGATCCAGGTCTTGCTCCCGTTTAACAGCCAGTGATCACCCTTGTCCTCAGCCGTGGATTGCATGGCCATGACATCAGAGCCGGCATCAGGTTCAGTGATGCCGAATCCGCCGACATACTCGGCTTCCACCAGCTTGGGGATGTATTTTTTCTTCAGCTCTTCGCTTCCATAGCGATAGATGGTATAGGCACATCCCAGCTCCTGCATGTTCACCTGCACCCGCAGAGAGCTGGCCGCACGGGCGATCTCTTCAGTCACAATCATGGAGGCCACAAAGCCCATGCCTTCTCCCCCGTATTCCTCGGGGACCACAGTACCGAAGAAGCCCAGCTCACCCATAGGCTTTAAGGCCTCTTCATATGGAAAATGATGCTCCTGGTCCCACTCTGAGAGATTGGGTACCAGCTTTTTGGTGGCAAATTCACGAACTGATTTTCGAAGCATTTCCTGTTCTTTAGTCCAAGAAAAATCCATCGATTTCCCCCTGTCTGAAATTGGTTAGAATTTTATGCTCATAGGATTTTAGCAATATTCGGGCCAAAAATATTATTCCCTTATTTTCACATGCTTACACATTCAAAGCATATACTCAACCCCCCTTTTTTTGCATTATTGCAAAAAATGCTGCCCCATAAACGAGACGATGATTCCTATGACAGATTTGGATTGAATTTCTGAAGATGTTTTGAATATACAAAGGGGCCAGAACACATATATCCTAACAGAACAGCGAACACCTGGAGATAGTCCATATAAAATGTTAATTTTATTGATCATATTAAAGGATAAAAAACAAGCCACATTGGACTTGACATATTTTTGCAATTTTGCAAAAATTTTGCATTCTTTCAAATCGCTTACCCTGAATTTTAAAGATACAGACTATGCCAGCCCAATTCGATACCTCGCCTATCTCTTTGCAACACCTCCTGGACACCTTGCACTTCGGGCTCATTGTCGTTGACAGAGAGGGATCATTTCTTTTCAGCAACCGCGAAGGCCAAAGGCTCCTGGGGTATCCCAGACAAACCCTGCATAACCAGAATTTTGCTGAAATCAATCCTGTGGCCTGGGATGAGTTCCAGCAAATTTTCAAGACCGGAGCCACTCAATACGGCAAACGCAAGCAATACAGGCACAAAGTCTTTTTTGTTCATCGCTGGCCGCTTTGGGAGGACGATCAGATCAGAGCAGTGGTTTCAGTCTTTCAGCATTACGCAGAGTTTGAAAAAAATTTTTTTGAAATCGACTCGTACAAGAGTCTGACCAAAGAGCTGAACACAATCTTTCAATCAACCTATGATGGCTTATACATTACCGATGGTCAGGGAGTCACCCTGCGGGTAAACAAATCCTGGGAAAAGATCACTGGGTTAAAGCCTGAAGATGTCTTAAGCAAGAATACAGCTGATCTGGAAAAGCAAGGGTATATCTCCAAGTTCGTCAGCCCGATGGTGATCAAGGAGAAAAAGCCAATTTCCATCAAGGCCACGACCATGACCAACCGGGAAGTCCTTGTTTCCGGGAACCCTGTTTTTGATGACCAGGGCGAAGTGGAGATGGTGGTCACCACGGTTCGGGACCTGACCGACATTCAGAGTCTGTCCAAGGAATTAAAGACTGCCCAGGAAGAGAGCAAAGAATATCAAAAGAAACTGGAAACCCTGCATCAACAACTGTTGCAGGAAGAAGATCTCATCGCCAAATCCAAGTCGATGAAAGAGATAGCCCGAATGGCCATTCAGCTCGCAGATGTGAAGACACCGCTTTTAATCACTGGTGAAACCGGGGCTGGAAAAGAGGTGGTGGCCAAACTCATTCACAAACACAACCACTACTGCTCGCAAGGACCTTTTTTAAAAATCAATTGCGGAGCAATCCCGGACAACCTTTTGGAAGCCGAGCTTTTTGGCTATGAACGCGGGGCATTTACCAACGCCAACCCCAAAGGAAAGCCGGGTCTCCTGGAACTGGCCGAGGGAGGCACCCTGGTATTAGATGAAATTGGAGAGCTGTCACTAAATGTTCAATCCAAACTGCTGGCTGTTTTGCAAGATCGAGAGATAACCAGGGTTGGTGGTATCAAAAGCCGAAAAATTGATGTCAGGTTTGTCTTTATTACCAATCGGGATCTCGGAGCCATGGTCAAAAACGGCGAATTTCGCGAAGACCTCTATTACCGGATGAACATCATTCCTATCCAGGTCCCGCCACTGCGAAAAAGAAAAGAAGACATTATTCCCCTTATAAATTACTTTGTGCAGAAATTTACAAAAAAATATAACAAAAACATATACTTCACCCGGGAAGCCATCGAC
>JBKHIL010000241.1:0-3800 GCA_046538645.1 Desulfovermiculus sp. | reverse complement strand
CCCGGAAGATTGGTCACAATGTATCGGATGAGTGTCGTTTTCCCTGCTCCCAGCGGCCCGCTGATGAGAATGGGGCAGGCCCCCAGGTTTATGAGCCCCAGGGCCAGGAGGCGGCCCAAGCTGGATGTAGACTCCAGGTCGGGAAGATTTTTTTGCATAGGACTTATTTGATTAATGTCTTCAGGACATCTTCTTTGCCTACAATTCCAACCAGCTTGCCTTCATCTACAACCGGAATGGAGTGGAAGTTCTTCTTGACCATCAGATCGGCCACATCCTCCAGTTCAGTGTCCGGTGAAACTGCTATGGGGTCCGGGGTCATGGCCTGTTCCACAGTGGTGGCGGCCATTTTTTGGACTTCTTTTTCCAGATGGCTCATGGAGGACAAAGGGATGAGTCCATCCAAAAGGGTGAAGACCGTGGGCACGGGGATCTTTTTCTGCTGCACAATGAGATCGCTCTGGCAAATAATGCCCACCAGATTGTTTTCGTCATCCACCACCGGCAGACCGTTGACATGATTGGCAAGCAGCAGGCTGGCAGCCTGGGAAATATTAGTATCCGGCTGTACTGTTATGACATCCGTGCTCATGATTTCAGAAATTTTCATCGATTGCTCGTCCTTTATTTATTACCGGTACCCTTTCAGCTCCGCCTCTGTAGGGGCAGCCTGGTGCCGCGTCATATGTGTATTGTCTGGTTTTCGATACGAAAGCTTTCCTCCTCTGGTTCCCCTCCTTGCCGCCTGTCTTCCAGGCGGGAGGGAGGGGTTAGGGGAGGGTCCTTTGTTTGTGACACTTGAGATGTGTCAAGGCACTAGGGTCTTCCGCCGTATGGCTGTTCTCTTTTATCTCCCAGCCACGCGCAGTCGCGTGACCCTCGGTCCCAGATGGCTCAGCCAGCAACCAGGGTTGAGTCTCGCTTTAACGGACTTGATCCCTGTCATGAGTGCAAGCATCTCCTTCTAGCTGCGTTTGGAGAAAAGTTCAAGGACCTGAGGCAAGGCGCGGGCGATATCCTGGGCCAAGTGGCCGCGAAAGGGGTATTTTGACTGTAAAACCCGGCCTGTGGCCGCATGCCAGAACACTCCGGTACAGGTAGCAAAGAAAGGGGAAAGGCCCTGGGCCAATAAGGTTCCGATGACTCCGGCCAGCACGTCGCCTGAGCCGCCTATTGCGAGATGAGCCCAAGCTTCCGGGCAGAAACGAATCCGCTGTTCGGGAGCGGCGACACAGGATCCCGCTCCCTTGAGTACCAGGGTACATTGGAGCTTCTCCGCCCAGATTCGGGCAGTTTCCAGTCGCTGAGCCTGGATCTGGTCTATTCCCGTGCGGCAGATTCTGGCCATCTCCCCTGGATGGGGGGTGAGCACGCTCGATGAGGGAAGATTGCTGCTGAGTTCTTTTTCCTGGGCCAGGGCGTAGAGGGCATCGGCATCAAAGACCGTGGGCGGAGGAGAGCTGTGCACATAGGCACGCAGAAAGTCTCTCGCTCCTTCGGTTCGTCCCAGACCCGGCCCCAGGACCACAGCATCAAAGGCCTGGAGATCACTCAGATCAGCCATGCATCCCTCAGTCCATTGTGAGCCAGGACCCAGAGGTTTGGTCATGATATCCGGCCAGCCGTGCTTGACCTCGGAGATCAAGCCTCGAGGGCAGCCTACTGTGACCAACCCGGCTCCGGAACGCAATGCGCCCAGGGCGGCCAGGGTTGGAGCTCCAGTCAGTCCGGCGGAGCCACCCAAAACCAGGATGTGCCCGTGGTCCCCTTTGTGGGCCAGATGGGAATGAGAAGGGAGGAAAGAGAAGACATCCGGAGTCAATTCGTAGCAGGCCGGCGGATTGTGTTCCTGGACCGTGCGGGGCAGGCCGATGCCTTGAATGTGCAGGCGACCGCAAGATTCTCTGGCCTCGGGCATGCGCAGCCCGATTTTGGCTGCGGCAAAGGTGACCGTGGCATCAGCAGTGACCGCAACTGGGCTTGGCCGTCCGGTGTATCCGTTGATTCCAGAAGGGATGTCGATGGAGAGGACGAAAGTCTTTCGGCCCAGACGGTTGATGCAGGTTATCCAGTCCTGATAGTCTTGACGCAGTTCCCCCTGAAATCCTGTTCCCAACAGCCCATCGACTATGAGATCCGGTACGCACAACTCCTCCAGGTTGTAGCCTTTAAGCGGGGTCATGACCACACCGGCTTTATCCGCCAGCGCCAGATGAAAAGCTGTTTCGCCTGTATAGGCCTCCAGCTCCCTGGCGTGCAGAACAAGACACGTGGCTTCCTGATCAACGAGATGTCTGGCCAGGGCAAAGGCGTCTCCGCCGTTGTTGCCGGAGCCGGCAAAGAGCACAACCCGTTTTCCGCGCACAGGTCCAAGTTCATGTTCGATGACATGGAAGAGCTCACGACTTGCGTTTTCCATGAGCATGTGGCCGGGCAGGCCGAATTCCTCAATGCTCAACCTATCCCAATTGGCCATTTCATCCGGAGTGGGCAATGGGCGATACATAGGTGAACTTCCCCTGGTTTATTATTTTTCAAGGATAACCACTGCACAGGCCGTATTCCGGGAGTGGGAAAGGCTTATATGCCAGCGTACAGCCCCCAGGCCCTGGGCCTGGCGAAGAGCAGGGCCAAATAAAAGCAGTTCCGGCTGTCCCTGGTCGAGGCGGCGCACAGCCAGGCGATGAAAGGTTATGCCGTCCCGGAATCCGGTCCCCAGGGCCTTGACAGCCGCTTCTTTGGCTGCAAACCGGGAGGCCAGATATGGAACAGGGGATACAGGCAAGGACTTTTGTTCTTCTGAAGTCAATATTTTGGATGCAAAGCGAGAACCGTGGCGCTTCCAAATGTTTTCAATGCGGTCAAGCTCAACCACATCCACTCCAAGACCCACAATCATAACGATTTGCTTTGTAAATAAAGGGTTATTGACACACCATGCTCTTGTCGTCTCAAGATAAATAAAGACACCTTTAACAGAAGCCGCGGATAATATCCAGCATGTCCCGGACGGCACGTTCCATGCCCACCAGGGAGGCTCGGGCCACGATACTGTGTCCTATAGAAAATTCTGATATTCCAGGAATATGGGCAAAGGCATGGATGTTGGCATAGGTCAGCCCATGTCCCAGGTTGACCTTAAGCCCCATGTTGTGGGCCTGGGCCAGTCCTTCCTTGATCCGGTCCAGCTCCTGCTCCCTTTTGGCTCTGGAGTCGGCCTCGGCAAAGTGTCCGGTGTGGATTTCTATGTATTCAGCCCCGATTTCAGCAGCAGCTTTGATTTGATCCGGTTCTGGATCAATGAATAGGCTGGATGTTACATCGGCTGCATGAATGGGCTGGAGATACTCCTGGAGCTCTTTTTCCCGGCCCAAGAGGTTAAGACCGCCTTCTGTGGTCAACTCCTCCCGTTTTTCCGGGACCAGGCAGACGATATGAGGCCTGGTCTTTAAGGCGATTTCCTGCATTTCCCGGGTAGCGGCCATTTCCAGGTGCAGTTTTGTCCCCAGGGTCTGGTTAAGCAAGTCCACGTCCCGATCATTGATATGACGGCGGTCTTCACGCAAATGGACAATAATCCCATGGGCGCCGCCCAATTCTGCAAAGTGTGCGGCATGGATCGGGTCCGGCTCATGAGCCAGCCTGGCCTGACGAATGGTGGCAATATGATCAACATTGACGATGAGATCAGGCATTGTTTTCTCCTTTGATTTTATATAATCTTTGCATAACCTTTGTAAGTGATAATCCATGTGGGTTGTCAAGGTTTGAATATGCCCAGCAGGCTATTTTGTTTCTCT
>JBKHIL010000240.1:0-3806 GCA_046538645.1 Desulfovermiculus sp. | reverse complement strand
GCCAGCCCGGCCAGCCTATTGTGGCTGTCATGGCCGACCGCACCACCTGGCCGGTGGTGGGCATGCTGGCTGCCCTGAAGGCTGGAGCCGCCTATGTGGGCCTGGACGTCAACTATCCCCAGGAGCGAAAGGCCTTTATCCTGGAGGACACCCAGGCTCCGTGCCTGCTGGGCACAGCAGAGCAGCTGGCGGATATTGACTTTTCAGGGGCCAGGATTGCCCTGGACCGTGACCTGCCTTCAACTGATACAGATCCCGGCCTGGCCCGGGGCGGGCAGGATCTGGCCTATGTCATCTTTACTTCCGGCTCCACCGGGAAGCCCAAGGGGGTTTTGGTCGAGCATCATTCCATGGTCAACTTTATTAACTGGTACGCCACACATCACTGCATGACCCCGGACTCGGCCTGCGCCGCCTTTGCCGCCTTCAGCTTCGATGTTTCCGTGGTCCAGATCTTCGCTCCCCTGGTCTCCGGTGCTACCCTGCACGTGATTCCGGATCAACTACGGCGCTCACCGCCGGACCTGGAGGCCTACTTTGTGCGCAACCAGGTGACCCACACCCACTTCCCTACCCAGTTCGCCGAGCAGTTCATGCGCATGTGTGCGGGCAAGAGCTTACAACGCATGATTGTGGGCGGAGACCGGCTCAAATCACTTCAGCCGGGTCATCATTACAGGCTGACCAACGAGTACGGCCCCAGCGAGACCACCATGGCCTGCCTGAGCTATGACCTGCCCAAGGCCATGGACAACCCGCCGGTGGGCTCTCCAGTGGCCAACACCCGGGTCTATATCCTGGATTCCTCCGGCCGCCTCTGTCCCTTGGGGGTGCCGGGAGAAATCTGCGTGGCCGGATCCGGTGTGGCCAGAGGCTACCTGAACCGGGAGGAGCTGACTGCAAAGCGATTTGTGGCCGATCCCTTTGTGCCCGGAGGGCGAATGTTCCGGACCGGGGACCGCGGCCGGTGGCGGGATGACGGGAACGTAGACTTCATCGGGCGCATGGACTTTCAGGTCAAGATCCGCGGCTACCGGGTCGAGCCCGGAGAGATTGAGCTGCGGATCAAGGATACCGGCCTGGTCCAGGACTGCGTGGTCGTGGCCCTGGAAGAGCCGGGAGGGAACAAGGCCCTGGCCGCCTACTGCGTTGCCAGCCCTGAGCCGGGTACTGATCTGGACGTTGACCGGCTCAAACGCAAGCTCAAAAAAGTCCTGCCTGAGTATATGCTGCCCTCGTACATGGTCCAGATGGAAAACCTGCCATTAAATCCCAACGGCAAGGTGGACCGGGGCAAACTGCCCAGGCCGGAGATCAGCAGCAGCCGGTCCGGCCCTCTGGCCCCGCGCAATGCCAAGGAAAGACATATCGCCAAGGCCTGGACCACGGTCCTCGGCCACTCGGGATTTGGCCTGTACGATTCCTTTTTCGAGGTCGGGGGGATTCCCTCAAGGCCATCGCCCTGCTGGCTGAGCTGAGTGAGACATATGACATCAGTGCCTCGGACATATTCGCCCAGACCAGCATTGCCGAGCAGGCCGCACATTTTCAGGAGGCGGAGATCGGCCGCTCGGCCCGTCTGCTCAAGCTCAAGAAACTGGCATGGTCCAGTGGTGCAGATGATGCTGTACAGGCTGAAGAGGAGCGCTATGCACGGGCCAGGGCCAAGGACTCTGAACTGGATACTCAGAGCCTGACCGCGCTCAAGCACGTCCTGCTGACCGGGGCCACCGGGACCCTGGGCATCTATCTTTTGCGTCAGCTTCTGGAAGAAACTTCGGCCCAAATAACGACTTTGATCCGGGCCAGAGATGATAATTCGGCATACCAGCGCCTGGCCGAACACTACAGGGAGCGATTCGACCTGGACCTGGAACGGGAAGGCGGAGAACGTCTGCAGGTATTCAGCGGCGACGTGTCCAGACCTGACCTGGGCCTGGACCCGCAAAGGCAAACGGCCCTGGAAACAGATGTGGACACAATTTTGCATTCCGCGGCTTTGACCAGCCACTACGGAGACTGGAAGATATTTGAGGCCGCCAATATCCACAGCACAGACAATCTGGCCGAGCTCGCCCTTCGGGGCCGGGCCAAGACCATGCATCATGTCTCCACTACCTCTGTGGCCCACGGCCGGGTCCAGAACCGAAGCCAGGTCCTGTTCACCGAGTTTGACCTGGACCTGGGTCAGGCGCCGGGCAACCTGTATGCCCGCTCCAAGCTGGAGGCGGAAAAGCTCCTGCAGGTCAGGCAGAAAGAACAGGGACTCAAGGTAAATATCTACAGGGCCGGAAACATTACCTGCGACTCCCGAACCGGGAAGTTCCAGAAGAATGTGGAGGACAATGCCTTTTTCCAGCAGCTGCGGGCCTATGTGAACCTGGGGGCTGCCCCAGAGGTCTTCGACAGCAGGAACATGACCTATGTGGACCAGGCCGCCCAGTCCATTGTGGCCCTTATGCACCGGCCGGGCCTTACGGGCCAGACCTTCCATATTCAGAATCCGGGGCAGCTGAGCCTTTCCCAGGCCCTGGAAAGCGATGCCCTTGGGCTTCGCTTCTCCCGGCTGTCCTTTGATCGATTTGTGGAATTCATCGCCAGGCATGCCGGTCATGACGGATTTGCCGAGTACGTGGAACGCCTTCTAGTCCATCTGGGCTGGCAGGACTGGCTGAGCGATCCGGACCAGACCGCGGCCATGATTCGGGTGGAGCGGACTGCGGATGTTCTCCGCCGCTGCGGTTTTGCATGGAAAGATCCTGAGCCCGGCGATCTGCGCCAGTTCGTGGACCGGACTCTGGAAGACAGGATAAGGCTCTTCCAGGGCATTGCCTATTTCCAGGACCTGGATGAACAAGCCCTTCGCAGTCTGTCGGCAAAGGTCAGACCCGAATTCTATGAGGCTGAACGGCTTTTGCAGCAGGAAAACCAGGCAGTTGAAGAGCTGGGGTTCATCATCAAGGGCATGGTGGAGACGTACAGACACAGCGCCAGCGGCTGGATCGGCACAGTCCGGGTCGACGGACCGGGCGCCTGTCTGGGAGTGGAAGCCGTATCCAGGAACGCACCGGCTATACACTCAGTGGAGTCCTTGGGCGATGTCTTTGCGTTCCAGGTATCTCCTCAGGACCTGCGGACCCTGATCATGCAGCATCCCGGCCTGAGCCTGGGACTGCTGCAGACTGTGACGGACAAGGTGAACCAGGCCGAACGGCTCTTTGTGGCGGTGTAATGAGCTACGCCCGGGCCATTGTCACAATGGTGCTGTTCAGGCCAATGACCCGGGTATAATCGATGCCCCTGGCCACCTGGCGCAACAGGAAGATGTTGCTGCAGGCCCCGTCTTCACCCTCGGGGCAGGTCGTGGGATTAAAGGCCTTGCCCCCGTCCCGGAAGCGCAGAATGACGTCCTTGGGGTCCAGATGGACCATGACATCTATGGGCCTGTTGGCCTTACCCTCATAGCTGTGACGAGTGATGAGCTCGGTCATTTCCTCGGCGGCCAGGCCTACCATCATGGCTTTTTGGGGTTCCAGGCCCTGCTTGCCGGCAAAACCTGCAACCTGCTCTGAGATTCGGGCCGCATCCTGGCTGCTGCTAAACAAGGTCACGTCCATGAACCGGGCCTCATCCGGGGTGGGAAAAAGAAAGATTGAGCTGTAGCGGCCGGGATTTTTTGCCCGCTTGACCCTGGCCATGCCGGCGATAAAGGCAACGGTTACCAGCTCGGAAATAATAAATGAGAGCCAGATCCCGGTCCCGCCCCAGATTCTGGACAGAAGATAGGCACAGGGGACAACAAGCAG
>JBKHIL010000239.1:0-3819 GCA_046538645.1 Desulfovermiculus sp. | reverse complement strand
CCTTAAGCACCAAGACAGGATTTTTGAAGACTTTTCAAATGCTGCGCCAGCCGCTGTTCCTTGGCTTCTTCACCCGGAACAGTTACGCGGCCATGCCCTCGGCCATAGAGTCCATGCAGGAAGGCTTCCGGATCAACAAAGACACCACCAGCCTGGTCATCCCCCTGGGCATAACGATCTGCCGCTTCGGCACAGTCATGGTCTTTTCCCTGTCCGTGGTCTTTCTGGCTCAGCTGTTCGATGTACAGCTGAATTTCATGACCATTTTGTTTATTACGTTTGGTTCCGTTCTGGCCGGCATTGCCTCGGCTGGTGCCCCTGGAGTGGTGGCCATAACCATGATCGGCATCGTTCTCACACCGCTGGGCCTCCCCCTGGAAGTCGCTTTCGTCCTTTTGCTGGCCGTAGATCCGATTACAGACCCGGCTCTGACCCTGGTCAATGTGCACACCAACTGTGCCGCCTGCTCCCTGATTCACGGCAGATCTCCTCAACTGGAGGCATCGGAGGCTCTAGGAAGATAATTTTCACAACTTTTCGGCCAACATACACTGAAAGGGTTTGGCTATGCATACATCGGCCTCTTCCTCAGACGTACGTGTATTGCAGTATTTCGGAGCGGATCAACAGGATCTGGGGCAGCTCCTTGAGTACGTGCAAAATCCCATGATCGCATCCTCCCTTCCTGCTCGAATCCGGTTGCCCCTGGAGGACGAAATGTTTGCCGCGGCATGGCGTGAATATGCCGCCCAGGCAGCCACGGAAGGAAGTGAGCCGGTTCTAAAAAAACGACTTATCCAGCTCAACTTCCCTATTCAGGACGGAATCAGCGCCACTCCGGAATACCAAAATGCAGTAAAAAAAGGGCAGCTTCCCGGGGATGCAGAATGCAGGGTCGGAACTTCTTTTACTGCTCCAAACCAAATACACCTTGATATCCACGAGTCACCAGCCGGAACTATTGGAGTTATCACAGCTGCAGAGCGTCAAGATTTCATTGCCCTGGTCCAAGCCTTAACTGCCCATAATGAACCTATCCCGGTTCCGGATTCCCTGGGTGCCTTCATGGTTTCCGGGTACAACAATTGGGACCGTATCCGAGCATATCGCCGACAGTGGGAGGAAGGCCGGAAAGCCGCGGACGAATTAGCCTGGTTGCTCCAGTTCCAAAGCCTGAAACAGCGCAAGGAACTCTATCAAGACCGATTCATCCTCTTGAGCAGTGGGGCCTACAGCGGCATCAACGCCCGGAAGCTGGGACTTCCTACGGCAAAATGGACAGAGCAATCTTTGACTATTCGCCTTGAGCACGAATGCGCCCACTACTTTACCCGCCGCGTCTTTGCCTCCATGCGCCGGAATATCTGGGACGAAATCCTGGCCGACTACATGGGCATCACTGCCGCCCGCGGCTCTTTCAGCTCGGATTTGTTTCTGCTTTTTCTGGGCTTGGAAGATTATCCGGCCTATCGATCCGGGGGACGATTTGAAAAATATATCCCAGAGCCTTTGTCGAAGCCGGCCTGTTCAGTCTTGCAGGCCATGACCTGTGCCGCAGCCGAACATCTGCAGCTTCTGGACCGGACATTTGGCGCAGCGCAGCGAACATCCCAGGACCGCTCCCTCATGCTCCTGGCCCTGTGCCTCACCGGATGGACCGCACTGACCGCCCCTGATTACCGGGAAAACTTCAAACATGCGCACCACACGGTATGCTCCAGACTGGCAAATGCAGCAAAAATACAAAAGGAATGAAACAAACTCAGTCTGCAATCGTCTACAGGAAAGAGAGAAACTATGAAGAATCAAGCAACTCAGGTTCCCTGGCAGGACTTCACCGCTCTGTATCGGGAAATCGGACCCAAAATATTGCGGCATGTCATGCGGCTCTGCGCAAATGAGGATGTGGCCGAAGAGATTTTGCAGGAGACAATTCTGGCCATGTATACCCATCGGCATTCTTTTCAGGGTCGAAGTTCCGTGGCCACATGGGCCTACAGAATTGCCACCAACAAGTGGATAGACCACAGCAGAAGAGCCTGGAACAAAGTTCGTTTTGATTCGCCGTTCATCCAGAGAGTACCTGACTGCGGTCCCAGCCCGGAACAGCAGGTGATCATGAATGACAACGTTCAGAGGTTGCGACAAGCTTTGGACCAGCTGCCACCGGAGCAGAAATCTGCTTTGTACCTGGTCCGATTTGAGGGTCTCAAATACCGCGAAGCTGCAGAAGTCCTGGAGGTCAATTTGTCCACTGTCCGTATGCGGGTCTATTATGGGCTGCTTGCGCTCAAGCGCAGCCTGGGGGAATCCCAAAATGAAGAATGAAGAACTTATTGAACAAATTATGAACTGGTTCGCTGGGGAGCTGACTGCGACAGAAGAGGATGATCTGATGGCCGCACTGGCCCGGCATCCAGACTTGCAGGCTCACGCCCATGAGCTCAAATGTATCTGGGATGCAATGGAGCAGGCTATGCCGCCTGTACAGGACGAGACGCGTATTTTGCAGCGGGTCTACAGGCGTACTGTTTTGGGGCAGGACACCAGCACACTGTCCGACGAAGATCTGGATAAGGCGGCCGGCGGAATTTGGCCTTTTGATCCACAAGGGGGTACTCCGGATTCCGACCAGAACAAATAATTACGACAAACTGACGGCTTGGTCACCACTTTTCTGAGAGAGTCCCTGAAAGAATAATCTCTCTGAGGGGATTCAAGTTATTCGATGTTCTGATAATAAGTTTCATGACCATATTTTCATATACAACCCTAAACAAAGGAGGACACTATGGCTCTAGAAGATGTAAAGAAATTTTACGAACTTATTGCCGAGGATGAAAAACTGAAGAAACAGATTATGGACCTTTCTTCTCAGTACTCACATCAGGAATTGGATGAAACGCAAAGAAAAGAATATGTTGAAAAATATGTACTTCCTATAGCACAGGAGTATGGATACAAATTAACCTTCAACGACATGAACGAATTTGAAGCCCAAGTAAATGCAGTAATACAAGGGGAAGAACTCAACGAAAGTGAAATGGAATCAATTGCAGGCGGTTCAGTCCATGCGGCTATCGGTTCTTTATGCTTTGGAGTAGGAGCCTGGGCTGGAGTTATTGCAGGGGCAAAGGTCTGCTTTGGATTTGGGAATTAGCGAACCAGTACAAGATACCGAATTTCATCACATACTTTATGGAGGTAAAATATTTATGCAAACAGAAACTGTACAACAATTCTACGAAGCAGTGTACAAAAATAAGGACACTCGAAACAGGCTAGAGGAAATCGCAGAAAAGTATCTCGCCAACAACCCGGACCTGGATGCGAGGATACACGTTGTAAATACACATATTATACCGATGGCCCAAGAACTAGGTTATGATATCAGCATTGATGACATCCGCCAGTACGAAGAGGAGATGGCAAAGGCCCTGAACATAACAGCTATATGTTCGTCTAATATAGAGGGCGTGCCGCAAAAAGAGATTGCTGCATCGAGTTCCCTTCGCTTCGCTCTAGGCAGGCCCCAGTGAACCCCCATGCACATATCTAATAGAAATACTGAGGTTAATCATGAACTCTCAGTCAGTGACAATAAATATTAGCTTCTCACTCTTTTATGAGATAGGTGCCGGGCAGGCTGCTGCGCAGGAACCACGCTTGTGGCGTGGTTGTTTCAGGGCAGGCCTCACAATGACGGGGGATGCGCAGCTCATGAGCCTTCAACAGCCCTCTGACATCGAATTTTGCAACACACTTAAATCTTCGCATACCAGATAATTTTGGTTCGTTTCTGGTTCCCCTCCCTGCCGC
>JBKHIL010000005.1:0-18496 GCA_046538645.1 Desulfovermiculus sp. | reverse complement strand
CTGATGCAGCTTATTTTTTCCGGATCGTTTATGAAGCGCTGGAATGACAAGCTGCGGCCTGTGGAACTCTGGGAAGTGGATAAGCAGGCCCACAAGATGATTACCGCCTGGGCCCTGTATCAGGAAAACAAAGACCAGTGCACAACACATGAGGAGCAGTTGAATCTGGGGCAGGAAATTATTGAAGGCGGAATCTTTGAATATCTGTATCGATTGATCATTACCGATATCAAACCTCCGATTTTTTACCGCATCAAGTCCAACCCTGACCATTACCGGCAATTAACTGACTGGGTCCTGGAGCAGCTGCAACCGCGGGTGCAGTCCCTTGGACCCGCCTTTTGGTCCCGTCTGGAGGGGTATTTCTCCCTTTCAGAGCCTGCAGGGCTTGGGCGGGATATTCTGGATGCAGCTCATTTATACGCCAGCCAGTGGGAGTTTCATCTCATACAGGGCATTAATCCCTGGGATGAGGAGCTGGCGGATATTGAAGCTACGTTTGTTCACGGCCTGGCCGAGTACAGGCATGTGCAGGGTGTCACAGAGATTCAGGATGAAAAACACAATGCCCTGGGCCGTTTTTTACGCCAATGCGGACAGCTGCGCTTTCAAAAGCGATGGTCGCAGACCCCAAGAATACCAGAGACATCGGTCTTGGGACATATGTTCATTGTGGCCTGTTATGCCTACTTCTTCAGTCTGGTGAACAGGGCTTGTCCCCTCATGGGGCACAACAACTTCTTTGCCGGCTTATTCCATGATCTGCCCGAACTCTTGACCCGGGATATAATTTCACCGGTCAAGCGGTCAGTGGCGCAAATCGGGGATTTGATCAGGGAATATGAGGAACACGAGGTACAGCACCGGGTACTGGGGCTGCTGGAGCAGGGCGGGTATAATCATATTGCCAAACGACTGCATTATTTTCTGGGGCTGGAGTTTGGATCTGAATTTGTGCCCACTGTGGTCCAGGGCCATCGGGTCTTCAGTGTTGAACGTAAGGATCTGATGGGTGAGTACAACGAAAATAAGTTCGACCCCAAAGACGGAGAACTGCTTAAGGTGTGCGACAGTCTGGCTGCTTTTATCGAGGCCTATACGGCCATGCGCAATGGAATTACCACCGATCAACTCAGTCAGGCTGTGTGGAGGATCCGCCGGGATTACAACAACATTGACCTGGGCAACGGCCTTCATATTGGCAGTTTGCTGGCCGATTTCGACTGATTTCCTTCAATGTGCCTTGAAAACTCAAAAATTATGCTTGACTTCCCCTTCTTGACTTGAAATAGTGTGGGAAATTGTGGAAAGTTGTGGGAGGTAGCAGGGTGAAGTTTTGGGGGCATTCCTTTCGCACCATTGACAGCAAGGGCCGGCTCATGCTCCCACCGGATTTTCGGGATTTGATCCTGGAAAGCGAGGGGGCCGGGCAGGTCATGCTGACTCGATTCGATGCCTGTGTTTACGGATATGCCCTCCCGGAATGGGAACAGATAGTAAACAGCTTTCAGCATTTGAACCTGGCTCGTCCGGATATGCGCAGATTTCAGCGCTTTTTCCTGGGCGGGGCCATGCAGGTGCCCCTGGACAAACAAGGAAGGATACTGGTCCCTTCCCACTTGCGCAAGTATGCCGACCTGGATAAAGAAGTCGTCCTGGCCGGCAGTGGCCGGCGCTTTGAGATATGGAATGTAAAGCGGTATGAACAGGAAATGGAAAATTTTGATCAAGGTGCGGACCAGATAATGAACGAGCTGACCCAAAGCGGCTATGAACTCAGGATATAGGTTGTTTTTCAGTTGAAAGAAGCAAACACGGTCATGGCAGAGCATACCCCGGTTATGGCCGGCCAGGTGGTGGATTGGATCTCTCCGGAGGGAAGAGGCAGGTATGTAGATGCCACTTTAGGCCTTGGAGGACATACTCTGGCCCTGCTCCGGGCCGGGGCGGGAATGGTTTTGGCTCTGGATCAGGACCAATCGGCACTTGGTCTGGCCCGGACCCGGATTTATGAAGCGGGATTTCTTCCCCGCGTTGTGTTCCGGCATGCCCGGTATGAGAATATAGCTGAAGTCATGGATGATCTGGGTTGGGGCAATGTCCAGGGGCTGGTCTTGGATGCCGGAGTCTCTTCCCTGCAGCTGGAAGACCCGGAACGGGGATTTAGCTTTGTACATAATGGGCCATTGGACATGCGTATGGATGAACAGGAGAGAAATGATGCCGCCGATCTTATTCATCAGGCCCCGGAACGAGAGCTCAGACGGATAATCCAGGAATATGGGCAGGAACCTCTGGCCGGGCGTATCGCCCGGCGCATCATCCAGGAGCGGGAAAAGAAACGGATTGATAGCACGGGACAGCTGGCGGACATTGTCAGCAAGGCCTATCCGCCCCAGCGACGGGCCAGATCGCGGAACCATCCGGCCACGAAGACTTTTCAGGCAGTGCGCATTGCCGTCAACCGAGAGTTGGAGGGGTTGCAGGCCTTGATTCAGGACATCCCTGATATTTTAGCTCCAGGGGCAAGGGCGGTGGTGATTACCTTTCATTCCCTTGAAGACAGGATTGTCAAACATACCTTTAGGAGGCTGGCCAAAGGGTGTTTGTGTCCCCCAGAACAGGCTGTTTGCACATGTGATCCGGTTCCCCGGATCAAAGTGCTGACCAAAAAACCGGTAATGCCTGACGATGAGGAAATTGCAGTCAATAACCGGAGCCGGAGCGCAAAAATGCGTGTGGCGGAAGTTTTGAGGTGAATGCATTGCTTTTTGTGTTTTACCTGGGCCAAGGGAGGCATGATGATCAAGAAGAGAGTTTTGGCTTGTTTGGGCCTGGGGATTTCCGCCTTAGCTTTGGGCATCTGTCTGGTGTGGATCAATCTGGAGCTGGTGGGACTCTCCTACAGAATAAAAGAAGTGCATGATCTTCTTGAAGGCGAGAAAGAACTCAAGTCAAAGATGCAGGTTGAACATATGAATTTGCTGTCCTCCTACCAACTCCGGAAAAAAGCGGTTCAAATGGATCTGCAACCTCCTCAGGAAGGACAGAAACGCCTTATGGTCCAGGGAGGGGAGTATGTAAAATGAGTACCTGGCAGGACAGAGCAAAATGGGCTGTAAGGTACACGGAGGACCAGTGAGGGCAGGGAAGAGGAAAAAGAACATCCGTTCGTCACCTCGGGACTGGTCAAAGGTCCGGATCATTATGCTGGGTGCTGTGCTGGTCCTGGCCTGGAGCGGCTTGTGGGCCCGGGGATTCTACCTCCAGGTCCTGCGCGGACCTGCCCTGTCTTTGCAGGCCAAATCTCAGCACTGGACGCATGCCTCAGTATACGGCAAGCGAGGAGAGATCTTTGACCGCAACGGTGAGCTGCTGGCCAAAAGCATAAAGGTTAAGTCCGCCTTTGCCCGGCCGAATAATATACAGGATCCTGAGAATACGGCCGCCAAGCTTGTTGATATCCTCGGGGGGACAAAAGTCAAATGGTTGACCCGGTTGCAGTCCGACTCTTCCTTTGTTTGGCTTACCAGGCAGATCTCGGATCAGGTGGCGGCCAGACTGGAAGCTTCCGGCCTGCAAGGGGTGTATCTGACAGAAGAACAACGCCGATTTTACCCGCAGGGCCAGCTGGCGGGTCAAGTTTTGGGCTTTGTCGGGGTTGACAATCAAGGTTTGGAAGGTCTGGAGTTGTCCTTTGATTCCCACTTGAGCGGTGATAAAAGAACGTATGTGGTCCAACGGGATGCAGCCGGGCATGTCTTGTTTGCCCCGGGTCAGTTTCAGGGGGATGGGTCTGGACATGATCTGCACCTGACCCTGGATGCTGATGTTCAATACGCAGCTGAAACAGCCCTAGAACAGGCGGTGAGTGAATACAAGGCCAAATCCGGCACTTGTGTGGTGGTGGATGTACAAAGCGGTGAAATTCTGGCCTGGGCCCAGGACCCTCTTTTTAATCCGAATATGTACAGGGTTTCCAATCCATCCAGCTGGCGCAACCTTCTGGCCACGGAGAGTTATGAACCCGGATCAACCATAAAGCCTTTTCTGGTCGCCGCGGCACTGGATCACAATGTAGTCGATAATAAGAGCATCTATTTCTGTGAAAACGGGAAATGGACTTATAAAGGAAGGACAGTCAAGGACACCCGTGAGTACGCCTGGCTCCCAGTATCCCGAATTATACGCTATTCCAGTAACATTGGGGCCGGGAAGATCGGTTTGGAACTGGGTGCACAGCGCTACTATTCCACACTGCAGTCTCTTGGGTTTGGAACCAAGACCGGGTTGCCTTTACCAGCTGAGAATAAGGGCACTCTCCGTCCCCCGCAGCGGTGGAACGAGGTTGACCTGGTTTCGGCCAGCTTTGGACAGGGATTGGCGGTGACCGGCCTGCAGTTGGCTCAGGCCTATCTCACTTTGTGTACCAAAGGTGAGTGGCTGCCGTTGCGGCTGGTAAAAACCCCACAACAGGAGAGACCGCCGGAACGGCGGATATTTTCATCGTCTACAGCCAGGGATGTTCTGGGCATGCTGCACGATGTGGTTGAAGAAGATGGAACCGGGACTCAGGCCAGAATCGAAGGCCTCAGGGTCGGAGGCAAGACAGGGACGGCCCAGAAGGCAAGTGCTCCTGGGGGGTACGGCGATGAGTATGTGGCGTCCTTTGTGGGCCTATTTCCCGCCTTGCAACCTCGATATCTGGTTCTGGCCATTGTTGATGAGCCGAAAAAGCACCATTATGGAGGAGTTGTGGCTGCTCCGGTGGTCAGAGAAGTGGGCAGCGAACTCATGGCCTGGTCTGGCCTGAATAACCTAACCGGACAGCCGATTCAGGCCAAAAGGGATACAAAGAAGAACATATCTCAAAACAGGGTCCGATCCCAGGATTCTTCTGTGAATACGTCATGGAAGCAGGGAGACCCTGTTCCGGACCTGTGCGGACTTCCCGTCCGCCAGGCCCTGGAGATACTGGCCGGACGAGGGATCATGCCCAGTTTGAAGGGGCAAGGGGTTATGGTCAGCAAGCAAAGACCGGTGGCACAGAGCCACGTGAGCCAGGTTCAGGACAAGGAATGGATCCTGTGGCTTTCCAATCCTCCTGGACAGGAGGAAAGTACATAGTAATGATCGCCAATAACATACAGCAGAGCCAGCTCTCCTCCTGGGATGAACTTCTGGAATATGTCCGGCAAGGAGCCGGAGTACGAACCCATTCGCAGCAAGTTGAGCCGGGAGATGTCTTTGTGGCCCTGCCCGGGACACATACCGACGGTTCAGCCTATATCCCTCAGGCCGTGGCCAGACATGCGGCCTGGGTGGTTCATTCGAACCATTTCACCCCAAGCGCGGGTGAAGCCCGGGTCCGATTTTTGGCCTGCCCGGACCCGGGGAAGACCCTGGGCACCCTGGCGGCAGCCAAATACAAGACCGACCAAAAAAAACCTTTTTTGATCGGGATCACTGGGACCAACGGCAAGACCACGGTCAGCTATCTGACAGAGCATTTGTTACGCTCGGCCGGAAAGGAGTGTGGAGTTTTAGGGACCATCAGCTATCGCTGGAAAGGAAGGGAAAGGCATGCAGATTTGACCACTCCCGGGTGCCTCGAACTCCACGCGATGCTGGCTGAAATGGCCGAGGAGGGGGTAGAGGTGGTGTGCATGGAAGTTTCTTCCCATGCTCTGGATCAGCAGAGAACTGCTGGCCTGGCCTTTGATCTGGCAGTGTTCACCAACTTGACTCAGGACCATTTGGACTATCACCAGGATATGGAGACCTATTTCCAGGTCAAATCAAGACTGTTCGCCACTGCCTCGTGGTCCTCCATTCTGAATTTTGACGATACGTACGGCCTCAGGCTGGCAGGACTGTCCACGCCGGGACGAGGATATTCCTTAAACAAAAGAGAAGTTTCAAACTGGCCGTGTCTGCAAGGAGATGTTCAGCAAATGGAACGGTCCGGACAGGTCCTGGGACTTAATGAGCGGGGGATGGGACAATGGAGCCTTCGTTCCCGTCTGGTGGGCAGGCACAATGCCTCCAATCTTCTTGCGGCCCAGGCCATTGGCCTTGAACTCGGATTGGGGCCGAAGGATTTCAGGGTCCTGGAGTCCTGTTCCGGACCACCGGGGCGACTGGAGCGGGTTTCTAACAGTCAGGGACTGCACGTTTTTGTTGATTATGCCCACACTCCGGATGCCCTGGACAACGTTCTCTCGGCCTTGAAAGAGCTGAATTTCCAGCGTTTGATTGTGGTATTTGGCTGTGGCGGGGATCGCGATCCGGGAAAGCGGCCTCTGATGGGAGAGGCGGTGGCCAGACATGCAGATCTGGCTGTTCTGACCTCGGACAATCCAAGGCACGAAGACCCGGAACAGATTATGCATGGGGTGATGCCGGGTTTGCAGAGCTGTCCCCAGGTTATGCGCAACCCGGACCGGCGCAAGGCCATATACATGGGCCTTGAGGCTACAGGACCGCTTGATGCCCTGGTCATTGCCGGCAAAGGGCATGAGTGTACACAGCAGATAAAAGAGAAAAAAATGCCCTTCAGCGATGTACAGGTGGTTCGTGAATATCTTGATGGCCATGAAGTACAAGGAGTTTGACGAAGCCCGTGATGCTGTCGGGTTCTTCATTCTCTGAGTTGAACAATGAGATTGAACAGACCAGGGATATACGCAGGATGAAACTCAGTCTGGCCCAAATCGGGCAAGCCATGCAGGCTGTCGGGGATTATGAGAACTCTCAGGACCTGATAGCCACCAGGGTACAGACAGACAGCCGTGTGGTTCAACCGGGAGATCTTTTTGTCTGCATTCCGGGGCAACGTTTTGACGGCCATAATTTTGCCCGGGAAGCTGTACACAAAGGGGCCCTGGCTGTGGTGGTGGAAAGGCCGCTGCTGGATCTGTCTTCAGAAGTCCCCATGCTTTTGGTCCAGGACTCCATTGCCGCCCTGGCCGATCTGGCTGCTTTTTGGAGGGCCCAGTTCCAGGGCCTGGTCATAGCTGTGACCGGTACGGCCGGCAAGACCTCAGTCAAGGAAATGATCGCCTCGGTCCTGGAACAAGGTGCCCATGTCGGCAAGAATTACAAGAACTGGAACAATCAGCTGGGAGTGTCTTTGTCCATTTTGGGCATGCACGGGCGGGAAGACTACTGGGTTTTGGAAGCTGGAGTGAGCGAAACCGGAGAGATGGAGGCCCTGGCCGCAATCCTGGCCCCGGATGTAGCGATGATTGTCAATGTGGGGCCGGCTCATCTGCAAGGCCTGTCTTCTGTTCATGGGGTGGCCAGAGAAAAGGCCCGCCTGGTCATGACGGTGCCTGCCAGGGGAGTGGCGGTCATCAATCGGGATTACCCGGAGCTGATGCAGGCAATATCGGAGCAGAAAGGTATCCCGGTCATCACCTTTTCTTCCCAGGCTGATGCGGGCGCGGATTGTTTCCTGGTTCAGGAGCAGGCAGATCCGGGAACCGGATATACTGTGCACCTGAGGTGTCAGGAAACCCGAATTGAACTGCATCTTCCTGCAGGGCGGTCCTGGATTGGGGAAAATGTGCTGGCTGCCGCCTGCATCACCAGGTATCTGGGCTGCCCGCCTGAGGATATCCAGGCCGGGCTCAAGCGAGTCTGTCTGCCGGAGCACCGGGGACAAATGATAGAATGCGGCCGGATGACCATTATTGATGACTGCTACAATGCCAATCCCCTGTCTATGCACTGGGCCCTGAACTGGGCCCGGGGCAAGGCCGGGACCAGCCCCTTGATTCTGGTCCTGGGGGAGATGAAGGAACTCGGGGAGCGGGCAGAAGCCTGCCATCAGGAGCTGGGCGGCTGGGCGGCCTGTACCCGGGCGGCCCATGTTTTTTATTTTGGAGATTATGAGCCGGCCTTTCGCAAGGGATTTGATCAGGCAGGAGGTGCGGGCCTGACCCATGTGCCGAACGAGACAGAGTTTCTCCGCGAGTGGCGCAAGCTGGGCGTGAAGTCAGGACTGGTTTTGGTCAAGGGATCTCGAGGGTGTGCCCTGGAGAGATTTGTCTCCCTTTTACAGCAGGAATTCAGGGCATGATTTATCATCTTCTCTTTCCTTTAAGCGAATATATCGGACTCTTTAATGTCTTTCGGTATATAACTTTTCGGTCCATATATGCGCTGCTGACGGCCCTTATACTGACCATCATCATCGGTCCCCGCTTCATTGCCTGGCTTCAGCGCATAAAGTGCGGCCAGTACATTCAGGAGGACGGTCCGCAAAATCATCACAGCAAGGCTGGAACCCCGACCATGGGCGGTCTGCTCATTGCTTTTTCCCTGCTGACCAGTGTCCTGCTGTGGGGCAACTTGACCAATATCTATCTGTGGCTGACGATTTTTGTCTTTATCGGATTTGGGCTCATCGGTTTCTGGGATGACTATCTGAAGGTGGTGCGCAAACAGAACAAGGGGATCAGTGCAAAACAGAAGTTTGTGGCCCAGTTTGCTGTAGCTGCGGCCACCATAGCAGTGCTCATTGTTTTGCCAGGATATTCAAGCACTCTGTACATCCCGTTTATCAAGTGGCTGCAACCCAACCTGGGCTGGTTTTATCTGCTCTTTGCCCTCGTGGTCATTGTCGGTTCATCCAATGCGGTCAACCTCACCGACGGGCTGGACGGGCTGGCTGTAGGACCGACCGTTGTGGTCAGCGGGTGCCTGCTTCTGTTCATTTACGTGGCCGGACATGTAGAGATAGCCGAGTATTTGCAGGTAGCCTATGTTCCTGGTGTTGGTGAGGTGACAGTTTTCTGTGGAGCCCTGGTCGGGGCTGGGCTGGGTTTTTTGTGGTTCAACGCCTATCCGGCTCAGGTGTTTATGGGAGATGTGGGCAGTCTGAGCCTGGGGGCTTCAATTGGTTTTATCGCCATCTTGTGCAAACAGGAGCTTGTCCTTCTCGTGGTGGGAGGGCTCTTTGTGATTGAAACCCTGTCCGTGATCGTTCAGGTGGGGTACTTCAAGTTAACAGGAGGGAAGCGGTTTTTTCGCATGGCTCCCATCCATCATCATTTTGAGCTTAGTGGGATACCGGAATCAAAGATTATTGTCCGCTTCTGGATTTTATCCATATTGCTGGCCATGCTGGCCTTGAGCACGCTCAAGCTCAGATGATTTCCGGGTCAGCTTTGCCGGATTGATCATCCATGAAACATAGAAATAATTTCAGCCCTTTTGAAGGGGCAGCCCTCAGGGGCCTTAAGGTAACTGTGGTCGGGGCCGGCCGATCCGGGCGGGCCGCAGCATCCCTGGCCGCCCGGGATGGAGGAGTTGTATGCCTGATGGATGCCGATCCCCGGGCTGTGCCAGATGTCGAACGTGCGCAGATAAAGGCCCAGGGGATAAAGATCAGAACCGGAGCCCATAGGGCAGAGGATTTTGCAGATACCCAGCTGGTCATTCTCAGCCCAGGCATTCCGGTGCATAAAATTGCCTCTTTGTTGCCCCGGCCTGATTCGACTCCGGTTATATCAGAACTGGAACTGGCCTTGGGCCGGGTCCATGAGCCTATTATTGCCCTGACTGGAACTAACGGCAAGACAACCACTGTAAGCCTTATAAGCCATATCTTCAGATGCTGCGGTATTGAGTGTTTTGAGGGCGGAAATATCGGGACCCCGCTCTCGGAGTATGTGCTTTCGGATCAGAAGAAAGAAGTTCTTGTTTTGGAAGTGAGCAGCTTTCAGCTCCAGCACACCTTCTCTTTGCGGCCCAAGGTGGGAGTGTGGCTCAACTTTTCCGAGAATCATCTCGATCATCACCGCGATGTACAGGAGTACTGGCAGGCCAAATGCTCCTTGTTTCGCAACCAGAGCGCAGAGGACACCGCCTTGATCCATGCCAGCTTGTGGTCCCAGCTTCAGGATACAGACGTGACCAGGGCCCAAGTTAAGGTGTTTGATCAGGAGCATGGGTTCACCGCTCCGCAGCTGCCGGGGATCCACAATCGTTCGAACATGGAGGCCGCGTATTTGGCCTGCGCCCTGTGGGGGATCTCAGAGCATGAGGCCAGGAAAGCCATGTCCAGCTATACCCCTCACCCGCATCGTCTGCAAAGGGTGGGAGAGAAAAATGGGGTGCTCTATGTTAACGATTCCAAGGCGACCACAGTACATGCCTTACAGGCGGCGCTGAACAGCTTTGACCGGCCTATTCATCTCCTGGCCGGGGGGCGTTATAAAGGAGGAGATTTAAAGACAGTAGGGGAGCTGATCCGGCAGCGGGTGCGCTCTGTGACTCTTTTTGGCGAAAGCAGAGACGTTTTTACCCAGGCTTGGGGGAGGATCGTGCCTGTGGACTGGAGACCGGATCTGGCTTTGGCCGTGGCTCATGCGGCTGGCCTGGCAGCTCCGGGAGACGTAGTTCTTTTATCACCAGCCACGTCCAGTTTTGATCTGTTCGCCAACTACGCAGAGCGGGGAGATGCATTTATTCGGGCCGTGGAGGACTTGGATACCAGGGAGTAAGAAATGTGAGTGTGGCCAGGGAAGAAGAGAGTATCCGGGATATGGCCGATTGGTGGCTGGTAGGGGCGGCCTTGATCCTTATCGGCCTGGGCCTGGTCATGGTCTACAGCTCCAGCGGAGTTATGGCTGAGCGCCTGTTTACTGACAGTGATCGCTTCTTACTCCGTCAGTCTGTCTATGCTGCACTGGGCTTGGGAGTGATGTGGGCGGCAGCCAGGATTCCCATGCACCTTGTCTATAGGGGTGTGTATTTATGGCTCCTGGCATCAGTTATCCTGCTCGCCCTGACCCTGAGCCCCTTTGGAATCCGGGCCGGAGGGGCCAGCAGATGGCTGGACCTGGGCTTTTTTTCCTTACAGCCTCTGGAGGTGGCCAAAGTGGCTCTTGTCTTGTATCTGGGCTACTTCCTCAGTCATAAGCAGGACAAGATGCAGACCTTCAGTGTGGGATTTGCCCCCCCGGTGATCATTACCGGAGGCATTGCCGGAATGCTTCTCATGCAGCCCGATTTTGGGGGCGCAGTCTTTATGGCCATGCTTTTTTTGGCCATGACTCTGGTGGGGGGGACCCGACTGATGTACCTTTTGATTTCAGGCCTGTTCTGTCTGGGGATCGGGGCAGCTATGATCGTCAGTTCCCCTTACCGGTTGCAACGCTGGGTGGTTTTTCTGGATCCTTTTCAGAATGCAGGCGATGCCGGATATCAGGTGGTCCAGTCTCTTTATGGACTCGGCATGGGTGGTCTTTTGGGCCAGGGGTTGGGTGCTGGCAAGCAAAAACTTTTTTTTCTGCCTGAAGGGCATACCGATTTTATCGTCTCTGTCTTAGGAGAAGAGCTGGGCTTTGCCGGGCTCTCTATTGTGTTTGTCTGTCTGGGTGTGTTCATGATCCGGGGATTAAACATCGCTCTGAGCCAGGAAAGACTGCAGGACCGGTTTACTGCTTTGGGGTTGTGTCTGATTGTCGTCATCGGCGGGTTGCTCAACCTGGCTGTGGTCATGGGAGCTGTGCCGCCCAAAGGATTGCCCATGCCTTTTATCAGCTATGGGGGATCAAATTTGATAATTGCCTGCCTGTGCACCGGACTCTTGGTCAATATTGAACGCCGGGGCCGGGGGTAGGACATGGACCGGATTGTACTTTGCACCGGGGGTACAGGGGGACATATATTTCCCGCGTTGGCCGTGGCTGAGAGGATTCAAGAGTCCTTTCCCCATGCCGAGCTATTGTTCCTGGGCGGTGACCAGGGACCGGAGGGACGGCTGGCTTGCGAGGCGGGACTTCCTTTTGTCGGCTTGCCGGCTCGGGGGGTGCTGGGTCGGGGGCTGCGTTCTCTGGGATCGGCCTGGTGGATGCTCCGCAGCTTTACCCGCTGCTGGAGAACATACAGCCGGTTTCGACCCCAGATCGTGGTCGGTTTTGGAAGCTACGCCTCATTTGTCCCGGTTCTTGTGGCCAATTGGAAGCGGATCCCAGCGGCGGTTCACGAGCAAAATGCCTATCCAGGAGTGACCAACAGGGTATTGAGCAAACGTGTACAGCGCATTTTTCTCTCTTTTCCCGATGACCAGGAATGGTTTGATCCGCAACGGACCATCCTGACAGGCAATCCAGTGCGCACAGGCTTGATACATCTGCGGGACAAGGAAAAGGTTTACACCCATAAGACCGGGCATCGGGTGCTCGTTTTGGGCGGCAGCCAGGGAGCTCAGGCCATTAATCAAGCCATGGTCAAGGCCCTGCCTCAGTTGCTGTCCCAGGGGGTGCAGGTCCTGCATCAGGCCGGAGAAAAACACTATTCGGAGTTGAGCGAGCACTATCAGGAATACGATCCCAGTCAGGCCAGGATGGTCCCATTTATTCAGGACATGGCCGAGGCCTATGCCTGGTCGGATCTGGTGGTCAGCCGGGCCGGAGCATCTACTGTAGCCGAACTGACTGTCATCGGCCGGCCCAGTGTGCTCATCCCTTTTCCTTATGCGGTGCATCAGCATCAATTGCATAATGCCAAGCTCCTGGAAAAGGCAGGGGCGGCTCTGGTCATAGAACAGAGCTATCTCCCGGAGGTCAATCTGGCGGACATAATACTTGATCTTTTGGGATTGCCGGAAAAACTGGTGTCCATGGGCCGGGCGGCCAGGCGCCTGGGTCAGCCGGCGGCCACGAGCAGTATTGTTCAGGAACTGGAAAAAATGGCTGCCAACAAAGGAAAAACTGGGTCATGAATACACGGGTGCAGCATATTCATATGGTCGGCATCGGCGGGGCGGGAATGAGTGGAATCGCCGAAGTGCTGCTGAACTTGGGGTATACGGTCAGTGGTTCTGATCTGGCCGAGAATGAGCCGGTCAAACGCCTGCAGTCCATGGGGGCCTGGGTAGCCAAGGGGCACATGGCCGCCAACTTGAAAGAAGCGGATGTGGTGGTCAAGTCCACAGCAGTGAGTGAGGACAATCCAGAGGTTGTCGAGGCCAAGAACAAGGGGATTCCGGTCATTCCCAGAGCGGAAATGCTGGCAGAGCTCATGCGCTTGAAAACAGGTATTGCGGTGGCCGGAACTCATGGGAAGACAACCACCACTTCCCTTTTAGGGACCGTGTTCAAGGAGGCCGGTCTGGATCCCACAGTCATTATCGGTGGACGACTGAATCGATATGGCAGTCATGCCCTCATGGGGCAGGGTGAATATCTGGTCGCCGAGGCTGACGAATCAGACGGGTCTTTCCTGTGCCTTATGCCTATCATGAGCATTGTGACCAATATTGACGCTGACCATCTGGACTACTATCCGGACTTGCAAGCCATAAAGGATGCTTTTGTGCGTTTTCTCAACTACACACCTTTTTATGGCTTAAATGTGGTTTGTGGAGATGATTCCAATGTCCGCCAGCTTCTGCCCCATGTTAAGCGCCGGGTGGTTACCTACGGCTTGGGAGCGGACAATGATATCCAGGCCCGGATCCTGGAGTGCGGCCTGAAAAGCCGTTTTCAGGTAGCCGTGCAGGGAGAGCCATGGGGAACCGTGACTCTGGCCCAGCCTGGAAGGCACAATGTGCAAAACGCATTGGGAGTGATTGGTGTGGCCTTGGAAGCCGGGTTGTCCAAAGAAGTGATTATCAATGGACTGGAATCTTTTGCCGGGGTGGGGAGACGCCTGGAACACAAGGGAGAGCGGGACTCAGTGCTGGTAGTGGATGACTATGGTCATCACCCCACGGAGATCTTGGCCACCCTGGATACACTCAGACAGATGTATCCGCACTCCAGGCTGGTGGTTGCTTTTCAGCCTCATCGGTTTACACGGACTAAGGCCATGTTCGGCGAATTTTGCCGGGCCTTTTCGCAGGCCGATCTTTTGGTGCTCACAGAGATTTATGCCGCATCTGAAGATCCCATACCCGGGGTGAACGGGGCCAGCCTGGCCCAGGGAGTTCGCCAGGTCAGTGATACAGAGGTGGTTTTTTGTCCGGAGCTGTCCCAATGCTTGGAGTTGCTAAAGGATGTTTTACAGCCCGGTGATATCCTGCTCACCCTGGGGGCGGGAAATATCTGGCAATTGGGCGAACAATTCATCTATGGACAAGGCGATTCATGAACATCGTATCCAGACCCCGGCTTAAGGACCGGACCCGGCTGAAGATAGGCGGGCGGGCCCAGGCTGAAGTGCGCATTGAAAAGCCCGGGGACTGGGATTTCTTGCCTGACTTTCTGCAGCGGGAAGGTTTGTCTCCCCTGGTCCTGGGCCGGGGTAGCAATCTTTTGGTTCAAGATGGGGATCTTCCGTTATGTCTGGTGGTTCCGAAAAATATCCATCGACCTGAGCCAAGATCCGCAGATCAGGACCGGGTGGTGATCCGGGTTCCGGCCGGATTCCCTCTGCCCGGGCTCTTGCGCTGGCTGCAAAGGCAGGGATTGTCCGGCCTGGAGGGGCTCACAGGCATTCCAGCCCATGTGGGCGGGGCAGTGGCTATGAATGCCGGATCATTCGGGCAGTGCATGGGGGACTGCTTGTACCGTGTGCGCTGCTGGAGTCCGGGGACCGGGCTCATATGGCTGGAGCGAAAGGATGTTCATTGTGGCTATCGAACTTTTCGGCCCCACGAGCTGCAAGGGGAGTGGATGATCCAGGAAGTAGAGTTCATCTTCAGCCGCGGCAAGGCCTCAGAGGTCAACAGCCGGATGCAGAGGTGCCTGGAGAGGAAACGGCAGACCCAACCGGTGGGCGAGAGGACCTGCGGATGCACCTTCAAAAATCCGGAGCAGGCACCGGCCGGGCTTCTTTTGGACCATAGCGGCATGCGTGGCAAACAGATCGGAGAGGTGGGATTCTCTGATCTGCATGCCAATTTTTTGATCAACCGGGGAAACGGAACCTTTACCCAGGCTTGGGAACTGATTCATGAAGCACAAAATAAGGTCATGACCCGATATGGAGTGGACTTAGAGCTGGAGGTCCAGCTCATTGGGCCACAGGGAAACTGGACCTGAGCTCCCAGCATGATCCGAGCTTGCGGAGATACGCCTTGAGACATGGCCAGAAACAACTCCTACCGTCAAAAGACCGGCTCCGGGCCGCATGCAGGTCTGGTGGCCAGAACATTGGCTGCCCTGGTCTGGAGCTTTCTGGTCCTGGCCTTTCTGCTTTTGATCAGCCTGGCTCTGGTGGCCGGATACCGGTGGATAACCACTACCCCGGTGCTGGCCCTGCATCAGGTGCAGGTGCAGGGCCTGCAGCGATTGTCCAGATCAGAGGTTGTGAACCAGGCCGAACTGGACCGATTTCACAACCTGGTGGATCTTTCCCTGTGGAGGGTTCGTCAGAGCCTGATTCAGCACCCCTGGATCGATTCTGTGTCCCTGCAGCGCCACTTTCCGCATACCCTGCGCATTCAGGTAGAAGAAAAAGTTCCGTTTTTCTGGCGTCAGCAGGGAGAACGTATTTTTTATGCCGACGAACACGGAGAGCTTATTGCTCCAGTGAGCACAGAGGCGTTTACTTCTTTGCCCCTTTTGGTCTGTGACCCCAGCCAGCGGCGGGATCAACGGGATTTGAGCATTGTGAACAAGGGCTGGAGCCAAAACAATTTCCCTTTTGGCCTGCAGGATGTGGCCTGGATCCGGTTTCAAAATAACAACCAGGTGCAGATAGCATTGCTTGATCACAGCCTGAAGGTGATCCTGGGCCGGGAGAGCCTGGAAGAGAACATCCGCAAATTCGCCCCCATCTGGCATGACTTGAAACAACGCGATGAATTGGAACACGTAGAGCGCATTCTCATCCTCAAAGGTTCGGCCTGGGTAGGCTACAGGAGCAATATCGTATGAGCGGCAAGGCTGAGTTGGTGGTTGGCCTGGACATTGGAACGACAAAGATATGTGCCGTGGTGGGCGAGGCCTCCCGGGAGGGGGTGGACATCGTAGGCATCGGCATGAGTCCATCCACCGGTTTGCGAAAAGGGGTGGTGGTCAACATTGAGCAGACCGTGCAGTCCATCAAAAAGGCCCTGGAAGAAGCCGAGCTCCTGGCCGGGTGTGAAATACGCAATGTGTTTGCCGGCATTGCCGGGAGCCATATCATGGGCTTTAACAGCCATGGAGTGATCGCGGTCAAGGGAGGTGAGGTAACCTCCCGGGATATAGAGCGGGTCATGGATGCGGCCAAGGCAGTGGCCATCCCCCTGGACCGGGAGCTCATCCATATCCTGCCCCAGGAGTATATCGTGGATGATCAGCGGGGGATTGAGGATCCCCTGGGCATGGCTGGCGTCCGCCTGGAGGCCAAGGTGCACATGGTCACCGGAGCAGTCTCAAGTGCTCAGAATATTGTACGTTCCTGTCATCGAGCCGGACTGGACGTTTCCGGAATTGTTCTTGAGTCCCTGGCCTCGGCCAAGGCAGTGCTTACTGAGGAAGAAAAAGAGATCGGGGTGGCCCTGGTGGACATCGGCGGAGGGACCACCGATCTCTCTGTATTTGGCAATGACTCCATCAAGCATATTTCCGTGTTGCCTTTGGGGGGCATGAATCTGACCAATGATATTGCCTTTGGACTGCGCACTCCGATGAAGAGTGCGGAAAAGCTCAAAATTGCCCACAGCTGTGCCCTGGCCAGTCAGGTCCAGAGTAATGAAGTTATTGAGGTGTCCAGTGTCGGCGACCGGGAACCACGAACCATTTCCAAGCGGGTTTTGGCTGAGATTTGTGAACCCAGGGTGGAGGAGATCCTGGGCCTTGTGGATCAAGAGCTCGTTCGGTCCGGATACAAAAGCATGGTTGGAGCCGGGGTGGTGCTCACCGGAGGGAGTTCCCTGGTGGCTGGTATAGAAGATTTGGGGGAACAGGTCTTTGATCTGCCCACCAGGGTGGGCGTGCCGCGCGGAGTGGGTGGACTGACCGACATCGTAGCCAACCCCAGCTATGCAACAGCAGTGGGGCTCTTGCAGTGGGGGGCGGAGAAGAACAAAGGGGACCTTCGCTTCGGAATCAGGGAGAAAGGAATTTTTAACAGGATATTGGCCAGTATGCGCAAATGGTTTGCCGATATCAGTTAGAGGCTTTTGGGGCAGAAGCCTGAATGCTTCTGATTGATAACACAAGATTACAAACGGCTGCAGTCAGGCCGAATGCTTGCAAGAGTATAAGGAGGGAGTGATGGATTACATGGAAATAGAACCCGAAGGCAATGCCAAGATCAAGGTCGTCGGCGTCGGAGGCGGCGGGGGAAATGCGGTCAACAACATGATAACCTCCGCTCTGAAAGGAGTATCCTTTATTGTGGCCAATACGGATGTGCAGGCCTTGAAACACTCCCAGGCTGAATACAAGCTGCAGCTGGGTGAGAATCTGACCAAGGGGCTTGGAGCAGGGGCCAATCCAAGCACTGGCCGGGAGGCTGCCCTGGAGAGTGTGGACATTATCCGGGAGATGATTGGCGAGGCGGATATGGTCTTTGTCACCGCCGGCATGGGCGGCGGCACCGGGACCGGTGCTGCTCCGGTTATTGCTGAAGTGGCCCGCGACGCCGGGGCCCTCACTGTGGGGGTGGTGACCAAACCGTTTTTCTTTGAAGGCAAGAAGAGGCTGCATCAGGCTGAAAAAGGGATCACCAACTTAAAGGAAGTGGTGGACAGTATCATCACCATTCCCAATGACCGGCTTTTGTCTTTGGCCTCTAAAAAGGCCTCTTTCCTGGAGATGCTCAAAAAAGCGGACGAGGTCTTATATTACGCGGTCAAGGGCATTTCCGATCTGATTATGGTCCCGGGGCTGATCAACCTGGATTTTGCAGATGTTAAGGCGGTCATGTCCGGAATGGGGCTGGCCTTGATGGGAACCGGTATAGCCCAGGGGGAAGGCCGGGCCCGGGAAGCTGCCACCAAGGCCATTACCAGCCCTTTGCTGGAGGATGTATCCATTGATGGGGCCCAGGGGGTACTCATGAATATCACTTCCGGACCGGATCTGACCATAGATGAGGTCAGTGAAGCAGCGAGCACCATTTCTGAGTCGGCTCAGGAAGATGCCCAAATATATTTTGGTACGGTCTTTGATAATGATGCCGGGGACGAACTGCGGATCACGGTCATTGCCACCGGCATTGACCAGCCTGCGGAGAGCAAGCAGAGCCAGCCTTTTGGATCCAGAGGCAGGGTGGCCAATCTGGATCAGGCCCGGGGAGGACAAAGGCAGGCCGCGCCGGCCCAAAATAATGAGGATCGTCAGATTCCGGCCTATCTGCGCAAAGGTCTGGGCGGACAAAAGGAACAAAAGAAGAAAGAATATTCAAATGAGTCTGGGACCGAGGAGGAGTTTGTCTTTGAAGACGAATTCGAGATCCCTTCTTTTATCCGCAAACAGGCGGATTAGAAGCGTGTTCAGTGTTCGGTGTTCAGTGGTCAGCAAAGAAGGCATGGTTGATCGATACGGCAAAGCTCGTATGAAACTAGATTTTACACCCCAGATGGCCTGCCCTTGAGGGCAAGGGC
>JBKHIL010000238.1:0-3853 GCA_046538645.1 Desulfovermiculus sp. | reverse complement strand
CTGAGGCCATCAAAGATTATGCCGTAAAAATCGGGGAAAAGACCAGGGCCGAGGTGGTGGCCCAGGGCTATGAGCCAAGTCCAGAGAATTTTGAACAGGGAAAGTCCTATGCCCTGCCCAAATTTCCCGGCATGCACTTAGCATGGGAAACAGTGGAAGGGGAGGACGGTACCAAGAGGATGCGGGCCCACGGCTGTATTCTGGGAGAGGTCTGGAAGGAGTACGAGGAAGAAAAGATCGGCCGCCTGTACTGCTATATGGATACAGCCAAATACATGGGCTACAATCCGTACTATAAGCTGAAGCATCATAAAGCAGTTCCCGATGGGGATGAATACTGTGAGTTCGAAATTGAAAACACAACTCCAGAGGAGAGGGAAGATTTTTCAACCCCCGGCAGGGACTGGTTTTTTATGGATCACTGACTGTATGTCTGCCGACGATATTTTGCGTCGCGAAAGATATAAACTAGAGTTAATATAGAAACTCAATTTTCGTCAGCACAGCAAAACATGCAGGGAATCGTTGTTCTTTCCATTTTTTGACTTACGTGTGCATATACATTTTTTCCTCAATCCATAAATAATTTGACACAACATCTTCCGCCTGCTATGTGTCTTCTCCTTCATGCTACATTCTGCGCTCGCAGGAATGCATATATATTCAAGTACAGACTGGGTTATTTAATCTACAGCCAGGTCACGAGCCAGGAGTGAGTGGGTATGAAATCATTCGGCCGACTCGTATCTCTTCTCATCCTCCCCCTGATTGCCGGGATCGTCTACAGTTCCTTAAAGGCCTTCTTCTTTGGCAGGACACCTATCTGGACCTTTGAGATTTCGCTGTTTTTATTCGGATGCTTTTTTATGCTCGGCGCGGGATACACGCACCGGGAAAAAAAACATGTGGCCGTAGATGTGGTCAACTACTACGTTTCTCCCAAATGGCAGCGTATCCTGGGCATTTTTTCCGAACTGGTGGTTCTGTTCGTTGCGCTTGTCCTCATCTATATCAGTGTTCCAGCTGCAATCCGCTCCTTCCACATGCAGGAAAGATCAACCCATCAGACTCCATTTAATCCCTATGTGTGGTGGTACCGCTGGGTCATTCCCATTTCCTGCGCTCTTATCTCCTGGCAGGCCTTTAAGGACATGCTGTCCTTGATTCTCTCCCGTCCAGACCGTTCTGCATCAGCAGAGAACGAATAAGAAAGGTTTTCTCTATGGGCAGTGAACTCTATCCTCTTCTGATGTTTGTAACCCTGTTCGTGCTCCTTGCTGCCGGGGTGCCCATCGCCTTTTCTCTGGGCGCAGTCGCAATTGTCTTCTCCTATGTCCTCTGGGGTCCGGGATCGCTGAGCATCCTGATATCCGCCACCTGGGGGGCGATGAACAACTTTGTGATCATTGCCGTTCCCCTGTTTATCTATATGTCCTATATTTTGCAGAAGACATACGTTGTGGAAGACCTCTATGACGCTTTCTACAAGTGGTCCGGAGGGTTACGGGGGGGGCTGGTCATCGCCACGGTTATAGTCGGGGCTTTTTTGGGGGCAATTTCCGGTGTGGTGGCCGCCGGAGTCATCGGGCTCGGGCTTATTGGACTGCCGGAAATGCTCAAGCACGGGTACAACAAAAGGATGTCCCTGGGGTCGGTCATGGCCTCCGGGACCCTGGGACAGTTGATTCCTCCCAGCACCAACATGGTCCTCTACGGAGCTGTGACCGGGGTGTCCATTGGAGGGCTCTTTGCCGGGGGCATTATGGCCGGGCTCTTGCTGGCTGTTTTGTATATCGGCTATGTGCTCATCCGCGCTTTTATGAACCCTGAATTCTGCCCTGCGCTGCCTCAGGAAAGCAGGGCCACGGCCAAGGAAAAGCTCTTGGCGGTCAAGAATATTTTCCTGCCGGCCCTGCTGATTATTCTGGTGCTGGGGACCATACTGCTGGGGGTTGCCTCCCCCACGGAAGCGGCGGCATTCGGCGCAGCCGGTGCCCTGGTCATCGGTCTGGTCAAAAAACGTCTGACCTGGCAGATCGTGTACTCCTCCTGCTACGACACCCTACTCATCACCTCCATGGTCGGCTTTGTCATGATCTGCGCCACAGCCTTTGGATCGGTGTTCTCGGGTGTCGGCGGGAGCCGGCTGGTGGAGCAGATCGCCATGAATCTGCCTGGCGGGTCCACAGTGGTTCTGCTTGTGGCTGCAATCTTTTTTTTCATCCTGGGCATGTTTCTTGAGCCCGGAGCCATCATCTTCTTTGCCGTGCCTATCGTGGCCCCGATTCTCGCCAAGCTGGGCTATGATCCTCTGTGGATCGGAATTGCCTTTAACGTTATATTGCAGTGCGGATACATTTCTCCTCCCTTTGGCTTCAGCCTGTTTTACCTCAAGGGGGTGACGCCAAGTGATGTCAGGATTACCGAGATTTACAGCGCGAGTATTCCCTTTTTGCTCTTGCAGTTTCTGGGGATAGTTATAATTTTCTTTTTCCCGTGGATTGTGCTTTGGCTGCCAAAACTTCTTCTCGGTTACTAAAAGGCCTGACCACTCTTTTCTCAATCAAACAAGGAGGTAAAAGACGTCATATCAAGAACCCGGGGGCCATTAGTCTGGTACAAAACGGTGTTGAACGGTTGATTACTACATGATGGAGGATAGTCCAATGAGGAAAAAGCTTTTGACTTTCGTGCTCGCCTTGGCCATGGTTATGGCCGCAGGCAGCGCAGCTTGGGCCGCAAAGGTGGACTGGCGTCTGGTCACGCACGCCATGCCTGGAACAGAACAACAGAAAATCGCGGAAGTATTCTGCGAGACTGTGGAAACCCTCTCCAATGGGGAGTTTGTCATCGAACCCTACCCTGCCGGCACCCTGTTTCCGGTTTTTGAGACCTTTGACAACCTGGCCAACAATGTGATTCAGGCCTCCATGGTCTACGGCGCTTACTGGCCAGGCAAAGATGAACTCTTTACCTTGCAGACCCGCCCTGGCTGCCCTCTGGGCACATATGCCGAAGGGGCCTATGTCAATGAACAGCTTTTTGAGTGGTGGGAAAGCCTGTATGCCAAGCACAACATCAAATATTTGGGCCATGCCATGGTCAGCCCGCTCTATGAGCAACTGATGTCCACCAAACCCGTACGTTCCATTGATGACCTCGAGGGTTTGCGCATCCGGACCTCGGGATTTGGTGCAAAATACTACGATGCCCTGGGAGCGACTACAGTGTCTCTGTCCGCTCCTGAAATCTACACTGCTTTGCAGACCAAAAACATTGACGCCGCGGAATGGACCTTCTGGGATGAAAATATGCGCATGGGCTTTCACGAGGTGGTGGACTACGTCCTGGACCCCGCCTTTCAGAACGGGACCTGCGAATACTTCCCGCTAACAGTCAATCCTGACGCCTGGAACTCCCTGCCTGATGAATTCAAGGATATTGTATACGCAGCCAGAGACAAGGTCCGCTATAAGGCGGCCATGGTCCTGGTGGATGAGCTCAAGTCCAAGCAGAAATGGGAAAAGATGGAAGATATAGAGGTTATTACCTGGAGTGAGGAAGACCAGGAAAAGGCCCGGGAAGTTGGCCAAGAGCTGTTACTTGAAGAATGCCAAAAGACTCCCGAGGGTAAAGAATATCTCAAGATTTACCGCAAAGCCCTTTGGGATTTGGGCTACAAAGAAGAAGCCAAAAATCTGGGCTACGAAGAGTAACATCGGATTTCAAAGTCCATAACCAAAAAGGGGGCGAATCGCCCCCTTTTTGGTTATGGACAAGATGTAACGACTTCTCATTAATCAGATCAGTCATCCTACAGATCCGACCACATACACCTCTTTCCCTTGACCGT
>JBKHIL010000237.1:0-3871 GCA_046538645.1 Desulfovermiculus sp. | reverse complement strand
CCAGAAACCGTCCGGATTTTGCCAGGGGCGAGCGGAAAGCCTGGATTCCCGGACACATTCCCGCAAAATTCACGTTGGGAATACAGCATGAAAATGTCCGTTCCTTTATTGAGGCAATATTTTTTTCAGACCCAGTATGGGGTGGCGCGTCAAGTGGTTATTGTCTCATCACTGAGGTTATCCACTCTTTTTCTGGTTCCCCCTGCGGCCGCTTGGGCCGGAGGGAGTGGCCAGGGGCAAGGTTTTCTTCGCATCTTGGCCCGCAACGCCGGATCAAGTGTTCGGTGAACTTGTAACCGAACACTTTCCGGGGGTCAATTCTGGCGGATGGATTGAGGCGCTTTTCCGGATGGGAATAAAGAGGTGTTTTGCTGCTCAAAAATAGGTTATGCAATCGGCCAGACCTTCCATCCAGGCATGACCGTTATGCCAGGCTCCAGGTCAAACGGCATATCGACTGGACAAGCTACATAGGCTGTGGCCACTTCATCCTGATCATAAAAAGCCTGCAGGCGTTTGATTCCTTTAAGATCTTCCTTTGCTGGCCTCTCCTTCAGCTTGCATTCCACTGCCACGAGCTGCCTTCCCCGCTCAAGCACAAGGTCCACTTCATTCCCGCTCTGGTTCCTCCAGTACCATAGGCCCAGGGATGGTTCATGCCAGTCTCTCCAGCGCAGCCACTGATTGACTACATGGGTTTCCCACAAGGCCCCTGCCTCCTTTGACGACCACAGGGCTTGAGCGGATTGGAACCCAAGGAGGTAAGCAACCAGCCCGGTGTCTGTAAAGTAAAGCTTCGGACTCTTGGAGATTCTTTTCCCTTTGGATCGATAATATGGCTCGAGGAGATAGATGACATTTGAGGCCTGGAGCACACTCAACCACTGTTTGGCGGTTGGGCTCGAAACCCCGACATCCCGTCCCAGCTCGGAAAGATTGAGCATTTGCCCGCATCTCGCAGCACATGCCCTGATGAACCGTTCAAAATCTCTTAAACTTCCGACATTTAACAGGTTCCGAACATCCCGTTCCAGATAGGTGCTCACGTATCCCTGATACCAGCGTTCCCTGGAGGGACCGGCATCAGGTTCAGCCCATAATGCAGGATAGGAGCCGCGAAAGAGGAAATCCTGCCATTCAAATCGCCTGCTGATTTCTTGGGACTGGCTCCATTCCCGTCCGGAGAGACCCAGAAACGGCACCACCGCCGCCCGCCCGGCCAGACTTTCGGACAGATTTTCCAAAAGCATGAAGTTCTGCGATCCCGTGATGATGAAAAGTCCATTGTCCCCTTTTCTCTTGTCCACCTCAGTCTTGATGAAGCGAAAAAAAGAAGGGGCATATTGGATCTCATCCAGGACAACAGGCGGCGGGAATCTATGCAGGAAGTCCGTTGGACGTGTTTCAGCAGCCTCGGCCTGGAGAGCAACATCAAGACTGACGTATGCATAATCAGGGAAGACCTTTTCCAGAAGGGACGTCTTGCCAACTTGACGCGGCCCAACCAGTGCGACCACTGGAAATGTCCTGGCCAGCTCTCTGAGCTCATGTGTAATCTCTCGTTCAATCCACATTTAGACATATTTAAAGTATTACTTTATATATGTCAAGGCAAAGAGAGTATTTTACTCGGTTCCATGCCAAAATGATCTGCGCCGCCCCCAAAAGATGGCTGATCAACCCTTGAGCTTTTGGGCCACTTCCCGTCCGTAATCCTGGGCTACCTTAATGCCGCCGCTGACAGAGGCGGTTTTGAGCATCAGCGGGCCGCTGACCATATCCATAGAGAAAACATGCAGCAAGGTATTGTACAAACGCTCCACCACCCCGCTGTCCCAGCCAAAGGATCCGAATGCCCCGCCAATCTTGCCTTGCAGCTCGACCTTTTCCATCAAAAACAAAAATGTCTTCACGCTTTGCAGCATCTCGCCGTGGTAGTTTGGTGAGCCGACAATATAGGCGTCAAATCCCTGCAGGTCGGATTCCTTCTTGAACTTCTGAACCTTGGCAACAACGGCTTCCGCACCCTCTATGCGCAAACCCTCGCCGATAAGCTCAGCAATCTGCTCCGTTCCTCCTGACCGCGAGTCATAGACGATGAGTGCTTTCTTCATAACGCCCCCCTCTGGGAAGAAATTCAACCCTGCTGTTGTTAATCAACTAAAGAATCAAAGAACCAAAATCAGGCCTCCTCTTCGTTCCCAGGGCTCCCCCTGGGGCCCTCAAGACTGAGCAAAGCGAGACAATTCTGAACGAACATACTTGACTCATGCATTACGTCATGTTTGCACCGGATAAGTTCGAAACAAACATCACCAAAGCTCGCACTCTATGGTCCGGCCTTGCTCCACATTGTAAACCTGATCCTTGACCTGAATCTTGATGGCCCGGGCTCCGCTCTGCAGGGCTTCTATCCTCACCCGCCTGGCATCGATGTCCAGATCGAGCCAGTGCCCGCGATAGCGGAGATGAAAGTTAACCCTCTTGAGCTGGTCTGGAAAGGCAGGGTTCAGACGCAGCAGGTCCCCTCTGGCTTCCAGTCCGGTGTAGCCCCGCTGCACCATATCCACTGACCCGGACATGGCACCGAGATGGATGCCCTCGGCTGTGGTCCCTCCCTGTATATCGCAGATATCGGTTTTCAAGGCCTCTTCAAAGAGCTCCCAGGAGTGTTTCCGGTCGCGCCTGGTGGCCACCCAGGAATGGACCACATAGCTTAAAGAGGAACCATTGGAAGTGCGTTTGAGGTAGTAGTCGATATTTTTGGGGATGGTGTCCGATTCCAGGGTGTAGCCTGTTTGTGCGAAGAGCTTTTGCAGATGCTCGGCGCTGAACAGGTAGAAGAGCATGAGCACATCGGCCTGCTTGGATGCCTTGTAGCGGTTGCAGGAGTCCCCCTCCGCTTCCAGGATGCGATCCAGCCTCCGGATATCCTCGTACTTTTCCTTGTAGCCTTCCCAATCAAACTCCTGGAGCTGATCGTAGCCTTCAAACTGACTGATGATGCCGTCTCCATGAAACACGACCTTCATTTTGCGGCTGATGTCTCTCCATCTTGATATCTCAGCCTTTTGAATATCCAGCTTTTCACAGAGCTGCAGCCATTCCTGCCAGGAAAGGATCTCGGACAGCTCCAGGGCCCGGTTCATAACAAAGACCATCATAACGTTGGTGTAAGCGTTGTTGTTCAGACCGGGACGTTCTGCATCAGGATAGGCCTCGTGGTACTCATCCGGCCCCATGACCCCGTGGATCTCGAAGCGATCCTCCTCTTCATTGTAGATAGTGATGCTGGCCAGGAATCTGGTGATTTCCAGGATCATCTCCGCGCCGTAAAAGGCCAGAAACTCAAAGTCACCGCTGATCTGGCAGTATTGCCAGATGTTATAGACAATGGCCATGTTGACATGTCGCTGCAGATGGGAGTTATCCGGGATCCAGCGCCCGGATTTGGGATTTTGATGCATCTGCTGCGTTTCTTCCCGCCCATTGCTTCCGCTCTGCCAGGGATACGCGGCCCCTTTACAGCGTATCTCGCAGGCCTTGCGCCTGGCCTGGTTCAGCCGGCGGTAGCGGTACATGAGCAGAGTCTTCGTAATCTGCGGGGCCCGATAGTTAAGATACGGAAAGATAATAAGCTCATCCCAAAAGATGTGGCCTCGGTACCCCTCTCCATTCCACCCTCTGGCCGGTATGCCCACGTCTATGTCCAGGGAGTGCATGGAAGCGCTTTGCAACAGGTGAAAGCAATAGAGATGCAGGCTCCTTTGCACAAAATGGAATGGGTCGTATCCGGACCCTGGATCATCAGGTGTTCCGTTCACATTGACCTCCACTTCCACAGAGAACCTTCGCCACAGCTGTTTCCAGG
>JBKHIL010000236.1:0-3879 GCA_046538645.1 Desulfovermiculus sp. | reverse complement strand
CACCGCTTTGCGGATTCCTATCTCCTTCGGCAATGGCTGGTGGACGAAGAGGACCAAAAGAAAAAAACCCGTTTCTTTCAGGAAGCCAATGGGTATCAGGAGGCCTTTCAGGGCGGCAATTATTTTCTGGTCAACCGGGAAAGCCTGGCCTACTACTACAATGGTCCGGACAAGGTGTACAGCCGGGAAGCGCGCTACGTCCTGGATCAGGAAAATCCAGATGACGAGTGGTTCTTCACCACCATAAAGGACTTCGATACCTTCACCATCAACGTCAACCCAGACGTGCACCTGGAAAATGTGCAGGTCTGGATTAATGTCATGGTCTGGAATGAGGACCAAAAAATCGGCATGGCTGGTACGGGTCTGGAGCTGTCTGCTTTTCTGGAGGAGTTCATCGCAGCGGAGGAGCCCGGGGTGACTCCGATGATCTTGAACTCCGAAGGCCTTATCCAGGCCCATCCGGACGAGAGCTTGATAGCCTATGGTTCAGGGGCAGAGGCTGAAAAGCATACCTCTTCTCCCCACAAGAAATCCTCCCTCCAGCAACAGTTTTCAAAATCATCAGGGGCCGAAAAACTGGTCCATGCCATGCAAAGGGCAGAAAAAAATCCGGGAAGTGTGGAGACCTTCTGGGCAGGGCTGGACGGCACACGGCAGCTTGTGGCTTTGACCTGGATACCGGAGCTCAGCTGGCATGTGCTCAGCGCCGTGGATCTGCAGGCGGCCCAGGTGCTGGATGGCAAGTGGGTTGCGACTGTCCTGGCCGCTTTGGCGGTTATGTTTTTGATTTTGCTCCTGGTCTTCGGGTATGGGGTGGAGAAGATCGTACTACGCCCGTTAGGCACGCTGCATGCGTCAGCCGCAGCCCTGGCCCATGGAGACTATGATGTTCCCCTGCATTCTGGCAGTAGAGATGAGATCGGGGATTTGAGCCGGGCCTTTTCGGCTATGGCTCAAGAAATCAAGAGTCATACCATTGAGTTGGAGGCCAAGGTCACAGAGCGGACCAGAGAGTTGGAAGATCAGTCCATTCTTCTGCGGGAGGCTAAGGAGGAAGCGGAGAGCGCCCACCAGACCAAGGCGGAAGCTTTGAACAGGGTGATGGAAAGCATTCATTACGCAAAGACTATTCAACAGGCCATTTTGACCCGGGAAGAGCATTTGTCTGCGTATGTCCCAGACTGTTTTACCCTGTGGAAACCCAAAGACGTGATCAGCGGCGACCTCATCTGGGGCATGCCCCTGGAAGACGGTTTTGCCGCAGCGGTTATTGACTGCACTGGGCATGGTGTTCCCGGGGGACTGATGACCATGGCCGCATTTTCCTCCTTAAGCTCCATTGTCGGCCGGATTGGATTGCACAATCCAGGACAGATCCTGCAGGAAGTAAGCCAGAATGTTCAGCAAAAGCTCCGCCAACAGGACACGGCAACTTTTGCAGAGGACGGGCTGGACATGGGGCTTTGTGTATATCAACGTTCGAGGCGCACTGTTTTGTTTTCCGGAGCCCGCTTGAGCCTCTTTTATACCAAAGGAAAAGAGCTTGTGGAGATCAAAGGGGATCGGGAAAGCCTGGGCTACCGCTCTTCAAATCCTGATTTTCCGTTTCAAACTCACACAGTTGAAGTGAATGACCAGGCGACGTTCTATTTGACCACGGATGGACTCACAGACCAGGTTGGCGAGGAAACCGGGCTGCCCCTGGGCAAACGGAGATGGCTGGCCTTTTTGAACAGCATCCGGGAAAAACCCATGCTCGAGCAAAAGCAGCTCTTGCTAGCCATGTATGAGAGCTTTCAAGGCCGGGAAGAGCAGCGCGACGATGTCACGGTGCTCGGCATCCGGGTGCGGGGCTGAACTGACAGTCCCCTTTCAAGAACATATTTTTCCCTACTGTACATGTATGCCATTATGCAGGAGACAGCAGTGACCGAAAATTCCATCTTTACCCGGGAAACCAGGGTCATCGAGAAAGCGGAACTCCTTGCCGGGAGGGATGATGTATCCGGAAGCCGTCTCCAGGAGGCCTACTTGGAGCTCCTCTCTGAGTACAAAAAGCTCTTCCGCCAGACGCAGCGCTTGGTCAAAATGAGCGACCGGATGCAAAAAAACCTCAATGATCTCAATGCAGATCTTCAAGAGCATAAAGAAATACTGTCCCGGATGTCGTATGTGGACGGACTGACCACCATAGCCAATAGAAGACGGTTTGATGAGTGCCTGGCCAATGAATGGCAGCGAGACAAACGCGACGGCCGTTCACTGGCTCTCCTGCTTTTAGATTTGGATTTTTTTAAGCAGTATAATGATCATTACGGTCATAGTGCGGGTGATGAGTGTCTGATAAAGGTGGCTCAGGCTCTGGACAAGTCTGTGAACAGGGCTGGAGATCTGGTAGCTCGATATGGAGGTGAAGAATTTGCCATTCTGCTTCCCGAAACAGAATTGTCAGGGGCTATGCAGGTGGCCGCCAAAGTCCAGAGCAACATTCGCAACTTGTCTATTGCGCACGAATATTCAAGCATTGCCGCGGTCGTAACTGTAAGTATTGGGGTTGCAGTCATGATCCCGAATGCACAATGCGGATCCCAGAAACTCATTGAAGCCGCTGACAGACAGCTTTACGCAGCCAAAGAGTCGGGCCGGAACCAGATCAAAGGAAGGGTGATCAGCAATGATGAACCACATTCAGCAATTTTATGAGCAGCTTAAGGAAGAAGGCATCATTTTCAGCTTCAGCGGCCCGGTATCCCAGAGCCTCCTGGAAGGTATTGGACAAACCTTGCGCCAGAAAATGACCTTGGAAGAAACAAGCACCAGTGTGACCCATAAGGTCTTTTCCATTTTTGTGGAGGTCATGCAAAACGTGATTAACTATTCAGCTGAAAAAGGCCCTGGTGGAGAAGATGAGCAGGATTTGAAGTTTGGAATTTTGATCATCGGCAAACGCGATGAGCATTTCTATATTCAATGCGGCAATTATATAACCCAAGATCAGAAAGACCCTCTGACAGACAAGCTGGCCAAGATTCAAGCCATGGATAAGGATGAGCTGAAAAAGTATTATAAAGAGCAGCGGCGAAAAGAGGCGGCTGAGGGGAGCAAAGGGGCGGGGCTCGGGTTTATTGAAATGGCGAGAAAGGCCAGCCAGCCGATTGATTTTGACCTTGTTCCAGCTAGTTCCGGGAAGTTCTTTTTTGTGGTTACTGCTGTTGTGTAAGGGAGTCAGCCATGGAAGCTTTTGTGCGCGAGCAAACCAAATCCACGCCCTGGATCAAGTTGGACCCAGAGACAAATTGCCTGGAAATCAAGGGGGAATCGTACCCGGAAAATTCAGCCAAATTTTATTCCCCCATGCTGGAATGGATGGAGACGTATTTGAGGCAGGTCAATAACCAGGCTGTGCATGTGGATGTGGAACTCATCTATTTCAACAGCAGCAGTTCAAAGATCTTGATGAATTTTTTTGATATGCTTGAGGAGACAGCTCAGAGAGGGGTGCCGATAACCGTTCACTGGAAGTACCATGAAGACAACGATATCGCACTGGAGTGTGGAGAGGAGTTCCAGGAAGACCTGGAACATGTGAACTTCCACTTGATCCCAATCGGGTTTGGAGAATAATGGAAGGCCTCCAACACGTCTGCCGGGGCGTTGGGCACCTTTGCCGGAGTGTTCACGCTCAAGGCATCCTGGCCAACAATGGATATAATCTGGATCTGGTTGCAGAGCCGGATGAGGATCCGGCCGCTGAAAAGAAGGCGGCCAAGGCCGGGCAAGCCAAAAAGCTGGCCAAAAAGCTGCGGGCCCTGGCTTTCGAACCTGAAGCAGACAAGGACGAATCATGAACAAAGTGACCATTGAAACCATGTCCCA
>JBKHIL010000235.1:0-3882 GCA_046538645.1 Desulfovermiculus sp. | reverse complement strand
CGTCCGAGTAGAACCCCTTTTCCTGACTGTAGCCCATTCCAGAGGGCATGAGCTGAATGTTTTTCTTGTGCAGCCCTTGCAGGTCCATGACGACTGGCTCAAACTTGGTCACGCTCCAGGGGTAGCCTTTCTGGCCGTCCGGACCGCCAGGTCCGGTGACCAGACCCACGCACAGGGATAGCTGATCCTGCCGCACTTCCGGTTGCACGTGATCCAGTCGGCCGGTGAACACCGCCTGGATCAGGGGCCCCAGGTTGCGTACTCTGCGGACCACAGCTTGAAATTCCGGCTCTCCGGGGCGGATATTGATCTCACAGACCCTGATATGGGTCGGCCGTAAGCCGGTATGCTCATTGCTGGCAAAAGACACAAAACAGCCGGGATACAGGACACAGGGCCTGAGAATGCCCTGGCTGCGCATGGTTTCAATCAAAGGCCGGGCTATGCTTTCTTCCACCAGGGTAAAGAGCTCGGGGCTCTCAAAGGGGTGAGGTGAGATGGCCCCCATACCTCCGGTAATGGGGTTGTCCTGTCCGGGCGGCCCGGCAAAGCGTTCCGGATAGTCCATGGACGTGGGCAGAATGCAATGATTGCCGCGGCTATCCACAAAAATGGTAAAACTTATCTCCACGCCTGACATGCGGGATTCAACCAACAGGGGCCAGGGCTGGGTACGAAACATCTTTTTGTACTCTTTTTTGTAGTCCTGGACCAGGGTCTGATATACATCCTGAATTTCCCAGGTATTTAAGACCACCCGGGCTCCCTTTCCCCCAGCACTGTAAGGATACTTGAGCACTACCCCGCCGTGGTCATGGATCCCCTGCAGGCAGGCCGCGACGACCGCCTGCGGATCACGGGCGTCAACGACTGACCAGGTATCGGCCACCGGAATCCCGGCTTGGCGGCAGAACTCTTTGCACCGGATCTTGTCTGCCTCCAGAAAAGCACCTGCGCGAGACAAACCCAGGATACGATCTCCAAATCCGGCCTGTTCCAGCTCATCCACCAGGCCTTCAAACAATAATGCCTCGGGCAAAGGCATAAGATAATCCAGCTCTTCAGACTGCATGGCCTGGATACAGGCCCGGGCATAGGCATGCACAGAATTATCTTCAGTAGATATAAAATCCACCGGCCAATCGTTCATATCCTTTTGAGCCAGCCTGGGCATGGAAGGCGTGCCCCGAACCACAACTCCTCTGCAGGGAATGCTCTCTGTTTCACTTTTGGCCGTTGATACAATCAAGGCCGAAAGCAGAGTCCGGGCATCCGTTCCGGCAAATCCGATCTTCGTTGTCTGCTGCATCATGAACTCCTGAGATAATATACATTCAGACCCTCATCAATTTTGCACAGATCCGGTCTGAATGCCCGACTTGTAGACAATGCCCAGCCCAGCAGTCAAGTCTGATCAAGCTGCATCCTCACGGAGAGGAAAAAATGAACGGGCCTGGCCCCCAAACGGACCTGAGGGACCAAAGCCCCTGCCTGGTCAAATATCAGGAATATGCAGCTTTTTGATGAAATTATTTGTTTTTTTTTGATTTATTAAGATTTTATTTTATAATTGATTTTAATCATCTTTTTTATCCAATTATGGCTCATAAACCTTATTGATTTTCGTCGCCTGATCAATATCATGCCCAAGTGTTAGCACTCACCTCAATGGAGTGCTAACATCGCGCCGAAAAGGATAATAAAAACAATTTTAACGTAACATGTGGAGGGAGAAGGTATGAAGCTCAAACCGTTGCATGATCGAGTTCTGGTCAAGCGTTTGGAAGAAGAGGAAAAGACCAAGGGTGGAATCATCATTCCGGATACAGCCAAGGAAAAGCCCATCCGGGGCGAAGTGGTCGCTGCGGGTCCGGGCAAAATGAGCGACGACGGCAAACGCATGGAGATGTCGGTCAAGGTTGGCGATAAGGTCATGTTCAACAAGTACGCCGGCACTGAGATCAAGGTGGAAGGCGAAGAGCATCTGGTTATGCGCGAAGACGATATTGTGGCCATCATCGAATAACTGAAGACAATTTGAGCAGAACACGGATTCAAATACGCCTTTTAAGGAGGACGTTATGCCTGCAAAAGATATTCATTTCAGCAATCAGGCTCGTAATGAGCTCAAACGCGGCGTGGAAAAACTCGCTGATGCGGTCAAAGTCACCCTTGGCCCTAAGGGTCGCAACGTGGTTATTGAAAAATCCTTCGGCTCTCCGACCATCACCAAGGACGGGGTGACAGTGGCCAAGGAGATCGAGCTTGAGGACAAGTTCGAGAACATGGGCGCCCAGATGGTCAAGGAAGTGGCCAGCAAGACCAGCGATATCGCTGGAGACGGGACCACCACAGCCACCATCCTGGCCCAGACCATATTCGCCGAAGGCCTCAAACTTGTAGCGGCCGAGAGAAATCCCATGTCCATCAAACGGGGTATCGATAAGGCCGTGGAAGCAGTAACCAAAGAATTGAACAACATCACCCACACCACCCGGGAAGAAAAGGAAATCGCTCAGGTGGGCACCATCTCGGCCAACAGCGATGTGACCATTGGCAATCTCATTGCCGATGCTATGAGCAAGGTGGGCAAGGAAGGCGTGATCACAGTAGAAGAGGCCAAGGGTCTGGAGAATACCCTGGACATCGTTGAAGGCATGCAGTTCGACCGCGGCTACCTCTCTCCATACTTTGTGACCAATTCGGAAAAGATGACTGTGGAGCTTGAGGACGCCATGATCCTCATCCACGAAAAAAAGATCTCCAGCATGAAGGACCTCCTGCCAGTCCTGGAGCAGGTAGCCAAGTCCAGCAAGCCTCTTTTGATTATTGCTGAAGACATTGAGGGCGAAGCCCTGGCCACTTTGGTAGTCAACAAGCTCCGCGGCACCCTGCAGGTCTGCGCGGTCAAGGCCCCTGGCTTTGGCGAGCGGCGCAAGGCCATGCTCCAGGATATAGCCGTATTGACCGGTGGACAGATGATCTCCGAAGACGTTGGCGTGAAGCTGGAAAACGTAACCGTGAACGAGCTGGGGCAGGCCAAACGCATCGTGGTGGACAAGGAAAACACCACCATCGTAGACGGCGCCGGCAAATCCGAGGACATCAAGGCCCGGGTCAAGCAGATCCGCACTGAGATCGAAGAGACTACCTCTGACTACGATCGCGAAAAGCTGCAGGAACGACTGGCCAAGATCGTGGGCGGTGTGGCTGTGATCAATGTCGGCGCGGCCACTGAAACTGAAATGAAGGAAAAGAAAGCCCGGGTGGAGGACGCCTTAAACGCCACCCGCGCCGCAGTGGAAGAAGGTATTGTCCCTGGTGGCGGTGTGGCTTTGGTCCGCTGTTTAAGCGCCCTGGACAATGTCAAGCCGGCTGACGAAGACGAGCGGGCAGGTGTGGAAACCATCCGCAAGGCCTTGAGCGAACCTCTGCGCCAGATTTGCGTGAATGCCGGCTTTGAAGGCTCCATCATCGTGGAAAAAGTCAAAGCCGAGAAGGGTGGCTATGGTTTCAACGCCGCCACCGGCGAGTATGAAGACCTGGTCCAGGCCGGGGTTATCGATCCCAAGAAGGTGACCCGGATCGCCCTGCAAAACGCGGCCTCTATTGCTTCTCTGCTGCTGACCACTGAAGCAGCCATTGCCGAGAAACCGGAAGACAAGGACAAAGGCGGGGGCGGAGCTCCCGGCATGGGTGGAATGGGTGGAATGGGCGGAATGTACTAATTCCTCACCCTCTTACTCATGCGCGAGTCACGCCAATGGCGTGACTACAAAGGGGAGAGAAATGTTTTTTACATTTCGCTCCCCTTTGTATTTTTTAAGCTTGCAAAAGCCGGGGCACATGCCCCGGCTTTTTTTATGGGCTTGAAATTTTGAT
>JBKHIL010000033.1:0-10015 GCA_046538645.1 Desulfovermiculus sp. | reverse complement strand
GCCCCAAAACCATGCCGCAGATATTTGCAGGCCTGGTCATGTGTTAAGTGATGGGGCAAGCCCGGATAGAGGACCCAGTCGACCCGGGGATGGCTTTCCAGGTGCGCGGCCACTGTCATGGCATTGGCGCAATGCCTTTCCATGCGCAAGGGCAGGGTCTCCAGACCTTGCAGGATAAGAAAACTGTTCAGGGGTGACTGGCACGGGCCAAAATCGCGCAGCAGAACGTTTCTGGCCCGGAAGATAAAGGCCTGATCGCCACCCACTTCAGTCCACCTCTGATGATGAAGCGAAGGGTCCGGCTTTGTAAACATCGGGAAACGCTCAGAGGATGACCAGTCAAAGCGTCCGGAGTCTATGATCACCCCGCCCATACTGGTGCCATGCCCGGCGCAGAATTTGGTCAGAGAATGGACCACGATATCTGCCCCCCAGTCTATGGGCCGGCATAAAAAAGGGGTGGCCGCGGTATTGTCCACAATCAAAGGAATGAAGTGCGCATGGGCCAGGGCGGCCAGGGCCTCGAAATCCGGCACGTCCAGACGGGGGTTGCCCAGGGTTTCTACGAACAGGCACTTGGTGTGTTCCGTGATTTCCCGGGCAAAGGATTCCGGGTCCAGGGAGCGGGCAAAACTGGTTTGGATCCCATACTGCGGCAGGGTGTGCTGCAGCAGGTTATGGGTGCCCCCATACAGGCTTTTGGAAGACAGGATATGATCCCCTGCCCGGCAGATGGTCATCAGAGCAAAGGCTACAGCCGAGGCACCGGAACTCAGGGCCAGGGCTCCGGCCCCTTTCTCTAATAAGGCCATGCGTTGCTCCAGGACCGCATTGGTGGGATTTGTTATCCGGGTGTAGATATTTTTCGGAAGCCCTTGATTCCCGGAGCCGGCCTGCAATGTCTTGTCCCCGGCTTTCCCGGTCTGGGGGGTAAACAGCGAGGCCGCATGTTCCGGGCTGTCAAAGACATAGCTGGTGGTCTGGTAGATGGGCACGGCGCGGCTTCCGGTTTCTTTGTCCGGCCGATGTCCGCCGTGCAGGGCCAGGGTTTCGGGTTTCCAAGGCATATTGTTCTCCAGGGCTTTTTCTTCCTTGCAAAATAAGACATAACTGTCTAAGTGTGCAGCCGATGTCAAGGAGACAGAGCGTGCACAAAACTCAAGTTAATGGCGGAATACTGCGCCCCGGAGGACCTGTCTTTGATCCAGGATGGCCTCATGCCGGACACGGGCCCTTGCAAGGCGGGTCCTGCACTTTTTTTGATGAAAATATTTCTTGTTTCAATAATACAGGAGGGTTGGTTACGTGACACTTGAAAATACTGCTTCCCGGATTGAATCCATGCGAAACAGGTACGGGTCAGAACTGGCCATCTTAGCCCATCATTACCAGCAGGACGAAGTGGTTGCCCATGCCGATTATCTTGGCGACTCCCTGGAGCTGGCCCGGAAGATTTCGACCCTGCAGGCCAGGCGCATTGTCATGTGCGGAGTCTATTTTATGGCTGAATCGGCCGCCATTCTGGCTGCCAAAGGCCAGGAAGTCAGCATTCCCAACCCCAGTGCCGGCTGCCCTCTCTCAAATATGGCCCCGGCCTGGCTGGTAGAAAAAAAGCTGCAGGAACTGAACTCCCAGGGACGGCGGATTGTTCCATTAGCGTATGTAAATACCTCGGCTGCGGTCAAGGCCCTGTGCGGACGATTCGGAGGTTCGGTATGCACTTCGGCCAATGCCTCCAGAATGCTGGCCTGGGCCCTGGATCAAGGTGATGGCGTGCTCTTTTTGCCGGACAAGAATCTGGGCCGAAATACGGCCAAGGCCCTGGGGATCCCGCAAAAGGACCAGGTTATGCTGGATCTGCGCACAAAAACGGACGGTACTCAGGGCCGTCTCTTCTTTTGGCCCGGGCTCTGTATTGTGCACAATATTATTAAAGTCCACCATGTTGAGCACATTCGGCAGGCCCATCCAGAGGCCAGGATTATCGTTCATCCGGAGTGCCTTCCTGAAGTCGTGGACCTGGCCGATGCCAGCGGGTCTACTTCAGGCATCATCCGTTATGTTCAGGATGCTCCGCCTGGAGCCTTGATTTATGTGGGGACAGAGATCAATCTGGTACAGCGTCTGGCCCGGGAATATGCTCCAGACAAGACAGTCAGGCCGGTTCTTAAGACAGCTTGCGCCAATATGGCTAAAATCACGGCTGACAATCTGGCAGAGCAATTGGAAAATATTGATGAAGCTCAAATCGTTACGGTGCCAGCCGATGTGCAGGAGAATGCCCTGCTGGCCCTGGAGCGGATGCTTAAGGTTTGTGCCTGAGATCAATTTCAAATATTTTCAAATATTATGATGTGAGCAAGGAAGTGTTCAACAGGTCCGGAATAACTCACCAGGAGGAGAGGATCTCTTGAATTTACAAACAGTGCAGGCTGTACCGGTTCTGCGTTATCAGCATGGAGGACTCGAAGAGGTGCAGGACCAGGTGGTCAGGGAAGAGCTTTTGGAGATCCGGGGGCACGGACATTTCCTGACCAAAACCCATCGTCTTCCCGGTGAAGACCAAAACCTGGTCCTGGGCTGGTGTCATAACGCAGGCCTTATTTCCTGCCGAAAAGATATCCAGAATATGCAGGTCAAGGCCGAAAAAGAGATGACCCGCGTGGAGATAACCCTGGCATCTGAGGCCCGGGCAAGGCTTATAAACAAAAAACAAGATCTCGAAAGCACTTGGATCGCTGGAAGAACAAAGATACCCAAGGTCCGGAGTGGCCGGACCATATCCATAGACAGCCTGTTTCAGGCCCGCGGGATCCAGGAGTCGGGACAGAAGGTTTTCAGAGATACCGGTGGCACGCATTGTGCGGCCTTATTTGCGGCAGGCCCGCGGCTTTTAGCCCTGGCCGAAGATGTAGGCCGGCACAATGCCCTGGACAAAGTTATAGGCCGGATCCTGGGGACTGAGTTGGATGAGAGCGTGCTCCTGGTTCTTTCCTCCCGGCTCAATTCTGAAATGGTGGGCAAGGCGGTGATGGCCAAAATCCCCATTGTTGCCGGGGCCTCCGCTCCGACTGAACAAGGGGTGTTCCTGGCTGAAAGAGCAGGTATGACGTTGATTGGATTTTTGCGACCAGGGCGTTTTAATTTGTATACTCATTCCTGGCGGGTAACCTGACACTCTGTCTTGATAATCGGGACGCCACATTGATATTATTGAATATAAAAATGACAACAATGAACTCTGGTTCAGGGACTTGTGTTTATTGTGGAATTTTGCTATGTGCCCTGTGATTACCGCCGAGGCACACACCCTGGCCATTGCCAGGGGCGGGGCATGGTGATTATATTAATAATAATGAACATTTTGCATATGGAAAAGGGGATATAAAATTGGCTCCAAGATGCTCTCAAAAACCTCAAGGCCTCTGGAAAAAGATCTTTTTCCTGCTCGGGATCGTTCTTGGATTGGGGGTTCTGGCCCCTGCATCCGCTTTGGCCTGGGGACCGGGAATGCATCTGGCCCTGGGCAATCAGATCCTGAATAATCTGCATTTGCTCAGCGCTTCTGTGGCTGAGATCCTGGCCGCCAATGTCCAGGCCTTCCGCTATGGGTGCTTGAGTGCAGATATTTTAGTGGGCAAAGGACGGCGATTAACGCCTACCCACTGCCACAGCTGGCAGGCCGGCCTGCGCATGATCCACACTGTCGTTGATCCCCGTTTGCAGGCCTATGCCTATGGATATTTAAGTCATCTGGCTGCAGATGTTGTGGCCCACAATTATTATGTGGCCAATGTATTGCAGTTGGGACGGGCCAGGGGAAAGTTGACTCATGTCTATATTGAAATGCAGGCTGACCGGCAAACAATCTATTGTCCCACTGAATTAAAAAGAGTGATGAAAACATCCCTGCCTGATGCGGATGCCCTTCTGCTCTCAACCTTGCGCAAATCTCGACTTACGTTTTCTCTTAAAAAAAGGCTTTTCAAGTCCGGAGTGGCTTTGAGCCGAAACGCAACCACTGCGAGTTCCTTACAGCTCCTCTCCAGACAGTTCCCAGACCGGGAATGCGGAGAATATCTCTGTGATATGCGGGAGCTCTCCTTTCAAGCCAGTGTAGACTGTTTGAATCGGGGGCATGAGTCTGTGGTGGTGACATTTGATCCAATGGGCTTTGAGAATTTGGGACTGGTTAAACAGAGCCTCCCCCAGAAGGCCGGGAGTTCCATTTCCGGGCCTTTCTTGAATTTTTTCATTCCGGCCATGAGCTTGTTGACCTTGTAACTTCAGTAAACGAAAAATGAAACCCAGCCGGGGTGCGTACGCGTCCCCAAGCATGCAGCTGAGTAACCGGAAATCACGTGCCTGGTGGCTTTCTGCTGGGTTGTGTGTCCAAACGTCTAATCCAAAGAGATTGTGCCTATGAAGACGCAGAGTAGATTGGAAAAGGTCTTGCGCGCAGGTCACTTTGCTTTTACCGGGGAACTTGGGCCACCGCGGGGCACCAATGTCCAGGCAGTCAAGGAAAAAGCCTCCCATCTGAAAGGGATTGTGGATGGAGTGAATATCACCGACAACCAGACCGGTATGGTCCGGATGTCCAGCTGGGCGACGTCGTTGATTGTTAAGGGAGAGGGCCTGGAGCCTATTTATCAGATGGTATGCAGAGACAGGAACCGGCTGGCTATGCAGGCCGATATCCTGGGAGCCAATGCTCTGGGAATCAACACCATGCTGTGTCTGTCCGGTGACCACCAGCAATTCGGTGATCATCCGCATGCCAAGGGTGTGTTTGACATTGATTCCATCCAGCTTCTGGCCATGGTCAAAAATATGCGTGATGGGGGAAAGTTTCAGGGCGGAGCGGATATCGACGGACCGCCCCAGATGTTTATCGGCGCTGCCGCCAATCCCTTTGCCGAGCCCTATGCCTGGCGCGTGCATCGTCTGGCCAAAAAAATCCAGGCCGGAGCTGATTTTATCCAAACCCAATGCATTTACAATATGCAGCGTATGCGGGAATGGACCAAGCAGGCCGTGGATATGGGGCTTGCGGAAAAGACCTCGATTCTGGCCGGGGTTACCCCGATGAAAAGTGTGGGTATGGCCAAGTATATGCAGACCAAGGTCCCGGGCATGGATGTCCCGGAGGAGATTATCAAGCGGCTGCGCGGAGTTGAGAAAAAAAAGCAAAAAGATGAGGGTATTCGGATAGCTGTGGAACAGATTCAGGAGTTCAAAGAGATGGAAGGCATAGCCGGAGTCCATCTCATGGCCATTGAATGGGAGCACCGGGTGCCTGAAATTGCAGATCTGGCCGCAGTACTTCCCCGTCCGGAAGTTTAGAATGCCCAGCCCAGCTCGAAACTCTTTTGAAACCCAGGTGAATTGATCTGTTGCCCTTGCGGTTTCGACAATGAGCCATAAGCTGGCTGAGTTCTGTCCCGCCCTTGTCAGGTATGTATTCCGGCAAGGGCGGATTGCTTTGAGGGGCCTGCTGCCAAATGACTGCAGCCAATTTGCCGGCTTTCACTGGGCTCACGGCTCCAAGAAAAAATGACCATTCATATTCTTACTTAAAAAGAGGCTGTATTTATGTCTTTGCTCGCCGAGATTACTGAGCGGGAAAAAAGGCTTCTTTGCCCCACCTATAACCGGTACCCGCTCTTTATAGTTCAGGGAGATGGAGCCCGGGTCAAAGATGCTCAAGGCCGGGAGTACGTGGATCTCTTGGCTGGTATTGCAGTATGCAATCTCGGCCACTGCCACCCAGAGGTGACCCAGACCATTTGCGAGCAAGCCGCGCAGCTCGTTCATCTCAGCAATCTCTTTTACCACACCCCCCAGCTGGATCTGGCTGAAAAACTGCTGGACAGCTGCGGGCTGGATCGGGTCTTTTTCTGCAACTCCGGAGCTGAGGCCAACGAGGCGGCCATCAAGCTTGCCCGCCGTTATGCCCAGGAGATCAAAGGCAGACATGCCTGGGAGATAATTTCTGTTCAGGGATCTTTTCACGGACGTACGCTGGCCACTCTGGCCGCAACCGGGCAAGAGAAGATTCAAAAAGGCTTTGCGCCCTTGCCATCAGGATTTGTCATTGTCCCTTTTGCCGATATTCAGGCCCTGGAGGCAGCTGTGAGTCCGCACACTGCCGCTGTCATGCTGGAGGTGATCCAGGGCGAGGGCGGGGTGCGTCCGGCACCGGAGAAATACCTGCTCCAGGTACAGGAGCTCTGTGCCCGATATGATATTCTCTTGATTCTTGATGAGGTTCAGACCGGGATGGGCCGGACAGGGCGGATGTGGGCCCATCAGCACACAGGCATGAGCCCGGACATCATGACTGTGGCCAAGGGACTGGGCAATGGGTTGCCTATTGGGGCTATGCTATGCAATGAACAGCAAAGCCAGGGCTTTTCTGCCGGCGCTCATGCCACCACCTTTGGCGGTGGCCCATTGGTTGCAGCCGCAGGATCAAAGGTCCTGGATATTATAGACCGGGACGGTCTGTGCCCCCGGGCGCAGGCCCTGGGCCAAGAGTTCAAAGAACTTCTCCAGGAAGTTCAGGTGCATCACAGTGATATGATCCGGGAAGTGCGCGGGCAGGGACTTATGCTTGGAGTGGAACTGGCCCAATCCGGGCCCGAAGTTTGGCAGGCCTTGCTGGATCGCGGGTTTATCTGCAATCTGACCCAAGATACAGTCTTGCGGCTCCTTCCGCCTCTGATCATAGAGGAACAGGATCTGCGGGCCTTTGTCGACGCTTTGGATAAGACTCTTACCTCCCTGAATCATTAAGCCAGGCAGTGTAAGTCATGTCCTATGTATTGAGTTGGCATGTCTGTAAACAGGAGCTGGAATCGGCCGTGAATTTACTCTCCGATCTCGTTCCCTGGGGATGGGAGGAGGTGACCAGACGCGAAGGGTCCATTCTGCGCATTCACGTCCAGGAACATAAACAATTAAAACAGCTCCAAGGCAGGATCCGCCAGAGATGGTCCAGCGCCAAATTTGAAACAGGCCGGGAAAGAGACGAGAACTGGCAGACCGCATGGCAATTTTTCTTTCAGCCGGTGGAAGTGGCCGGAACCTTTTGCATTCTCCCTCCGTGGAAAGCTCAAGAGCAGCACAAAAATGAGCTGGTCCCTTTGATCATTCACCCCAAGATGGCTTTTGGGACCGGGCACCATCCGACCACCAACCTCTGTCTGCAGGCAATGGTGGAGGTCAAACGCCGAGGCCTGTGGCCCGATGGGGAAACAGTTCTGGATGTGGGCACAGGTTCTGGTATACTGGCTATTGCCGCCGCTCATCTGGGGTCTTCCTGTGTGGCAATGGACAATGATCCGGTAGCCATGGACAATGCCCTGGAGAACGTGCGGACCAATAAGGTAGGGAGATATGTTCATCTTTTCTGCGGAGATGAGGGCAGCCTCGATTCAAAGCAGACCTATCCCCTGGTGGTGGCCAATATCCTGGCCGGTCCCTTGATTCGCATGGCCCCGAATCTGGAAGGACTTGTCGCTCCTGGCGGGACGCTCATCCTGTCCGGGGTGCTCATATCCCAGGTGGATTCTGTCTGTCAGGCCTATGCATTGCAGGGACTGCGATGTCCGCACGTAGAACACCTCGGAGAATGGGCCTCCATTATGTGGCTGAAGTCAGGAGAAAAGCACAAAGCATGAACCGCGCCCTGTTGCTCATGGAGTACTTTCAGACCTTGTCCCAGGCCCTGGGGCCCAGCCATTGGTGGCCGGCCGAAAGCAGTTTTGAAGTCTGTCTCGGGGCTGTGCTGACCCAAAATACAAATTGGGGCAATGCCTCCAAAGCGATTGAAGCCTTGCGAGAACGGGGGATGCTCAGTCCGAAGCGTCTGGATGAGCTAACTGAGGCTGAGCTGGCCACACTCATTCGGCCAGCGGGCTATTTTCGAGTCAAGGCGGCTCGAATCAAAGCTTTGCTTAACTTTTTGCGTCTGGAGGCAGATTTTGATTTTTCCCGCCTGGCCAAACAGCCTGGAGAGGAATTGCGGTCCAAGCTCCTGGCGGTTAAAGGTATTGGCCAGGAGACTGCAGACAGTATTTTGCTCTATGCCCTCAAATTCCCAGTCTTTGTTGTCGATACCTACACGGCCAGAATTATGCACCGCCATGCCTTTGTTCCTGAGGATGTCAGTTATGCCGAGCTGCAGGAGCTTTTCACCGCTCACCTGCCCTTAGACCCGGACTTATTTAATGAATACCATGCCCTCCTGGTTCGGGTAGGTAAGAATTGGTGTAGGAAAGCATTGCCAAAATGTTCAGAATGCCCTTTGCAGGCTTATGTTGTATGATTTCGGCCAGCAGGAATGTATTTCCCGCTCCACGCATTGCATCCAGCACAAAGGAAAGAGCCTTTTACCGGAATTGATACATTGCAAAACACCAAGCATATGTTTGTGGCTGCTGTGCATGATCGGCCTGGGTCTCTGGCCGGTCTCAGGTGCTGCTCAGGGCTTGGAATCATTGCAAAATAAACTCTGGTCTGAACAAAAGGCCAAGGAAAAAACAGAAACGCATCTGAGTGCCTTGACAGACAAGGAGCGCTCCCTGCATCAAAACCTCAGCTCCCTGGAGCAGAAAATTGGTAAGCTGGAAGAAAAAGAAAAAAAACTTCAGGCCCAACGAAAGAGCCTGGTCTCTGAACAGGGGAAGCTTGAATCTCAGATTTTAACCCTCCGCAGCCAGGCGCAGAAGATTCGAGCTGAAATGCACAAGTTGTTACCCAGACTCTGGGAGGTGTCCATACGCTCTGATCATTTGAAATTGCGCGGCCTTGATTCTTGGCCAGAAGCGGACAGGCATAAGGTTTGGCTGGCAAAGATTGCTGAGACTGCTCAAGATAAGGCCCAGAGCTTGCGTAAGGTGCAAAGTGAGCTTAAGAAGAAGGTGCATAACCTGAACGCCACCCGCTCCAGCCTGGAGGCAAAGAGTGAAGAGCTGGCGGCAATGAACAAAGAGCTGGCCAGCAATAAGTTGAAATTTCTCAAAAAACTTCATGCGGTACGCCAGAAACAGCAAGCTGCTGAACAAGAGCTCAGTGCACTGAAAAAATCAATAGATCAGCTGAAGGATCAAGTCCAGACTACGAATACACATGATTTCAGCTTCCACAAAGGAGATCTTCCCTGGCCCGCGAAAGGAAAGTTGATAATCGATTACGGGGCAGGCCAAGGCAAGTTCAATAATGGCATGGGATTTGCTTTAAGTCAGGGTGCGGACATCAGAGCTATCTCCAGGGGACAAGTGGTCTATAATGATACATTGCGCGGGTTCGGGCGGGTGGTTATCATTTATCATGGGATGCATTACTATTCCCTCTATGCCTTTTTAGCTCAAAGCACGGTTCGGACAGACCAGGAAGTAGCAAAGGGGGAGGTTATTGGAGAGGCCGGATATTACCCTGAGTCAAATGGTCCGGGCCTGTATTTTGAGCTGCGCCAGAGGCAAACATCTATTGATCCCCGGAACTGGCTGGCGAAAAGGTAACCATTCCAGGCAAGGCTCCTGCCGGCTCATGGGCAGTATGAAACGCGGATGAGGATATGACGGATTTGGAGGCCTTGGGTTTATGCACAATCTGGAGTATATTGGGGGCTATGAGCAGAGCTTGATCTGGCTTGTGCAATTGGTAGGTGTGCACAACTGTTTCCCCTGGAACTGCAAAATCAAGTAGTGATTCCCTGTGTCAGAAACAAAACTGGAGATGTTTATGCGATGGAGTCGAAGCCTGGCAATAGTGCTCATGCTCATGGCCCTGGCTGTCACCCCTGGGACAACCAAGGCGACTGAGCGTTATGAGCCCTTGAAAAATTTCAGTCGAGTCATGGATCTCATTGAGAAGACATATGTAAATGATGTGGAGCGGGAGGACCTGGTTGAGGGGGCCATCCAGGGCATGTTGCAAAACCTTGATCCCCACTCCGGGTACCTGGACAAGGAAGCATTGCAGGATATGCAGGATGAAACCTCGGGAA
>JBKHIL010000234.1:0-3886 GCA_046538645.1 Desulfovermiculus sp. | reverse complement strand
CGCAGGCGAAAATCCAGACCAGATAGCATGAATTTCCACTGGATTGCCCGGCACTCACTTGCAGGACATAATTGAGTGCATATTGCATCCTGCAAGTGAGTGCCGGGCCGGGCAATGACGGAGAAAGACGTCAGCATGTTGCACCCTCGAGCAAAATGGCCGTCTGCGGCCAGCGGCGGTGCTGACGTTTGATCCTGCCTTCTCCGCAGCGTGAACTCACCATTTTCTCGTGTTTTTCTTTCCTTTGTAGATCATTATAATGAACCTTTTCGCAGCAAAGAACAGACCAATTCGGGATGTTTCTATGGGCAGGCCCGGCTGGGGACGGCTGGCTCAGCCTCTGGTGAATCATTTTCTCCCTGGGCATACTTGCCTGGCGTTTTATGTGCCTGATTTCAAAAAAAAGTTTGGGATATCAAAATGTTAAAAGTTTATATCCTGACCTGTGGACGCCATGCCCGGATGGGGACCCCAGCTACAAAATAATCATTTCAAAGTTGACATCTCGCTACGTTTATGTTCAAAAGGTTTAAGGTTGGAGCGAACAAAGGTTACGTTCATTATAGTAGATTTATTACTCAATAGCCCTGATCGTTTCGGGCATTATGAAGCCATTCTTAAGAAAAAAACGAAATATCAAAATATTACTTGGCATCGAAAGGCAGCAGCACTATGGAAGCACGGCGTGACCAGCTGATCATTGATCCCCAAAAATGCACTGGATGTTCCAGGTGTATGATTGCTTGCGCCATGGAGCATTCCAATAAGCCTGATCCCCGGCTTTCCAGGGTTCAGATCCTGGTACTCAACGAGCAGGAAATGAATGTACCCATTATTTGTATGTCCTGCGAGCAGGCTCCGTGCATAAAAGTTTGTCCCATGAATGCCCGGGTCCGGCAAGAAAACGGCACAGTGACCACCAATACCGAGGTGTGTATCGGGTGCAGGGCGTGTGTATACATCTGTCCGGTGGGCAGTCCAGGTGTTGATCCCTACACTGGACAGACCATGACCTGTGATATGTGCGCGGATGAGAGCGGGGAGCCCTGGTGCGTTACAGCCTGCAGGCCTGAGGGGGCCCTGACCCTTTGCAGCAGTGGATCGGCGGCCAAGGCGACTGCGCGAGACCGGGCAAAGATAGTTCGGGCCATTTACCCTTCAAAATAGAGGGGCCGTACATGTTCAGCGGACTTTTTCCAGCCGGGCACTAAGGGCCTGTTTTTAATACTTATATGAATTGCCGTACCATTCGGCAAAAATTTAATTTTTGCCGAATTGGTAAAAAAGTAAATACAAAGAGTGGCTGTCATGAAAGTCGTTATCATTGGAAACGGGATTGCAGGAAATCAGGTCGCTTTTTCAATCCGTGAGCGGTGCCAAGAAACCGAGCTGGTCATCCTTTCGGCTGAATCCTGGCCAGAGTATGATCCCTGCTCCCTGCCCTATTTTTTGGGGGGAGATTGTGAAAAAAAAGACGTGTTTCGAAGGCAGGAGAGTGATTACCGAACCAATGGGATTGATCTCCTCTATGACCGCAAGGCGGTTTCTATTTCTCCGGAGAATAAAACGGTTCACACTGAAGGCGGTGAACAGATTGGATATGACAAGCTGGTCCTGGCCCATGGCGGGGATCTTTTTATCCCTCCCATCGAGGGCGTGCACAATAAGGGCGTATTCAGCTGTAAGCAGTTGCATGAAACCTTGAAACTTAAGGCCCATGAAGGGAAATCAGCGGTAGTTATCGGCTCGGGGGCCATTGGCATTGAAGCGGCAGAGGCACTCAAGAAAAAGGGGTATGAGGTCTTTATTATTGAGCTTCTGGGCTGGATCCTGCCGGCTTTGTTTGACGAAACCACGGCCAAAAAGCTGGAAGATGCACTACAAGGTTATGGCATTCACGTCCTTACCGGGGAGAAGGTCATGCAGATCACGGGTGATTCGGAAGTGACCGGTGTGATCACCGACCAGAGGGAGATAGATTGCGATACTGTGGTCATTGCCACCGGCGTGGTGCCAGGGGTCGCTCTGGCCAAGACGGCTGGGATCTCCACCGGCCGGGGCATACAGGTTGATCGGTTCATGAGGACCTCAGTGTCTGACATCTTTGCCTGCGGGGACTGTGTGGAAACCGTGGATGCCTGTACCGGTGAGACAGCCATGTTTCAGCTCAAGCATAATGCCATGGAGCAGGGACGGATCGTGGCCAGGAATATCCTGGGCGATGAAGTCCCATATCTTGGGGCTTACGCTTTTGCCCGGGCCCATTTTTTTGATACCCACGCAGTGACCTTCGGGAAAACCATGCGCGAGACAGAGTGCTTGATCGGAGAGAAAGAGTTGATTGAAAAGACAGAAGGGAACAACTATCTGCGCTTGGTCCTGGTGGATGGAAAAATCCTTGGAGGGCAGGCCATCGGCTCTTTTGCCGATTCCATCGGCTTTTTTATCAGTGCAATGTGGCGAAAAGAGGATATGAATCACCTGCGCGCCAGGCTGCATCAGATGTCCTTTCTCCGGGCGGCCCGCTCATGGCCTCAAATCCGTATGGGAGCGCTTTTGGAGCAAGGGTCATATGAGCAGGCGGTATAGGCAGTGCGGTGCTGCATACATATCATCCTTGATCAATCCGGCAATGTCTTTTTTGCCCGCTTTGGGGCAAAAAATATTTCAGATTTGCCGGAGGCAACGATGAACAGAGAGCATGTTTGTGGCAGTCAATACACAGTAAACAGGGGGTCGAAAATTTTCTATGAACTATAAAAACTTATTTCACGGCGAGGGACCATGGTCAGATGCGGATCAGCTGCTCCTCTATCTGGATACCGGCAGCTGGAGATCCAAAAGACCGGTGGTGGATGCTGAATCCTGCATATATTGCGGTTTGTGTGCTCTTTTCTGCCCGACCCAATGCATGATCAGCAAGGATGGGGAATACTTTGTGCCCAATCTGGACTATTGCAAGGGATGCGGTGTCTGCGCCAAGGAGTGCCCCCGGCAGGCGATCGTGATGAAACCGGAGGAAGAGTTTAATGAAGATGAGTAAACAGCACGACCCTCAAGTTATGGTCATAACCGGCAATGCCGCAGCAGCCTATGGGGCCATGCTCTGCGGCCCGGACGTGGTGGCCACCTACCCCATAACACCGCAAACTGAGGTCATTGAAAAAATGTTTGAGTTCGCGGCCTCAGGAGAGCTTGATGCTGAGATGGTACCGGTGGAAGGCGAGAACTCGGCTATGAACGTAGTGACCGCGGCCTCTGTGGCCGGCGGCAGGGTGTTCACAGCCACCTCGTCCTGGGGGCTGGCCTTTATGTATGACGCTATGCTGGCCGCCTCAGGGACCAGGGCCCCGGTGGTGATGGTCAATGTCAACAGAGAAACTCCCGGGATTATTGCAGTTTCCTCAGGACAACAGGACATGATCAGCACCCGGGATTCGGGATGGATCTCCCTGATTGCTGAAAATTGCCAGGAGATCCTGGATCAGGTGATCATGGCCTATCGTCTGGCTGAAGATTATGACATCCAGGTCCCGGTTATGGTCAATTATGACGGCTTCTATCTTTCATACATGGCTGAACGGGTTGAGGTCCCGAGCAGGGAGGATGTGACAGACTTTTTGTCTGTGTTGGAATCCCAGCCCCAACGACAGGTTCTGTTGCCGGGAAAGCCTATAGGCTGTGGTTCACACGGTATCCTGCAGGGGTATGTGGAACTTCGCCATAAACATATCCAGGCCATGGAGAGGTCCAAACAGAAATTCGAGGCCGTTGAGAAGGAATTCGAAGAATGCTTTGGCCGCAGCTACGGGGGGCAGCTGGAGGAATACCGGACCCAGGATGCGGACATTGTCCTGGTGGCCTCCGGGAGCATGTGCGGAACCAT
>JBKHIL010000233.1:0-3886 GCA_046538645.1 Desulfovermiculus sp. | reverse complement strand
CACAGGGAGAGAATCTCGTAGAACAGATACAGGGTGAACAGATTGGCTGAAAAGGCCACTCCGATTGTACTGGACAGAGCCAGGGCGAAAAAGGCAAAAAAACGGGTTTGCGCGTGCTCATCCAACCCGCGCATGTAGCCGATGGAATACAGGCTGGTGAATATCCACAGAAAGGAAGCCACCAGGGCAAAAAGCATCCCCAAAGAGTCGACCTGAAGCGCAATGGGTACTCCGGGAAAGGGAGTTGACAGGGTAAAAACGAATTCCCGGCCTTGAAGAACAGCCGGCAGCATAGACACAACCAGCCCGAACTTGATCAACCCGGCCACAAAGGTCCACGCCTCTCGAACATTGGGTCGTTTGGCACTGGACAACAAAATGGGAATGACCAGCATGGAGACCAGAACTGCAAACAGGGGACGAAGAGAAACAATCTGATCCATTAGTTCATACCTTGATGCACAAAGGGAAGAATGACTTTCTGGACAAGGACTCCCGACCACAGGCCAATGCCGATCAATCCTGCGCTGATGAGTCCCAATGATCCAAGCATGGTCGCCGGGGCCTCGTTGATCACAGCGGGCTGATGATGGGCATGACCCGAATGTTCAGCCTGTTCCGGGGGGAAAAAACCACTTTCCACGACCCGAAAGACCAGCACGGCACTGACCAGACTGCTTAGGACCAGAGCAGCCACAAACACCCAGGATCCGGCTTGTATGCCCCCCAAAAGGAGATACCATTTACTGAAAAAACCACAGGTAGGGGGAACACCAATAATGCTCACTCCAGCGAGGACAAAGCCGGCCATGGTCCAGGGCATGGCAGAAAACAGGCCCTGCATATTGTCAAAGCTCACTTTTCTCTGCATAAACAAAATATTGCCCAGGACCAGGAACAAGGCAAAGGTCATCAAGGCATCATTTATGATGTGCAGAATCGCTCCGGTCATTCCCTGCACATTGCCCAGCCAGGCTCCGCCCACCATGTATCCCACTTCGCAGACAATGATATACACGAGCATTTTTTTCAGGTCTTTTTGGGCCAGGGCCATAAAGGCTCCGGCCATTATAGCTACGCTGGCCAGGAGCACGATCCACTTTTGTAAGTCAAGCTGCTCAAACACATACGCATACCCAAAGACCGAGAGCATAATCCGGATCATGACGTAGATCATGACCTTGGTCATCAAGGGGGCAATGACCCGCGAAGCCGAGACCGGGGCATAGGTATAGGCATTGGGCAGCCAGCCGTGCAGGGGGAAAAGGGCCATCTTGATCCAGACCCCGATGAGGCAGAAGACAAAGGCCACTGTAATAGCCGGGGAGTGCATAATCGGGGGCAGAAGTCCCTGTACATCGCCCATGTTCAAAGAACCGGTCATGATGTATATATACCCGACTCCCAACAGGTAAAAGCTGGCCCCGATGACACCCAGAAAGACATAATTGAGACTGGCCCAGGGGGCCCGGTCCTGGTTGCCCATGGCCAGCAGGGCGTAGGAAGCCAGGGAAGCTATTTCGATGAGGACATACAGATTAAAGAGATCAGCAGTGGCCGTTACTCCCAGGATCCCGGTAACAAACAAAAGGTAGATCACATAAAACGTGGCGTCCTTGATCCCCAGTTCAGCGTGTATGCTCCGTTTGCTGGCAATGAGGTTTATCAGGGCCACTGCGGATATAATCACCAGGACCAGGATGTTGAGCTCATCGATTACCAGCTCGATGCCCATGGGCGGGGCCCATCCTCCAAAGCGGTAGCTCACCTGTCCAGCCGCCAGGACCTGAACCAGGAGCTGCCCGGCGCAATACAAGGATCCTGCCATTCCAAGGACAGCCACCGGAAAACACAGGCGTCTGTCCACCCACAGGAATGCGGCATTGATAAAAGAGGCCAGCAAGGGAAAGAGTATGAGCAGCGCGGGATAATGGGCACTCATCATTGATTGACTCGCATTCTGATTTCATCTTCTTCCAGGGTCTGATACCGCTGATAAACCATGACCACCAGGGCCAGGGCCACTCCCAGGGTGGCCACGGATACCACGATTGCCGTGAGCATGAGCACATGGGGCAGGGGATTTATGTACTGGGCCGCTTCAATGGTCTGATGCGCTGCGTCAGAGCCGTGCCCTCCCTCAATGATGGGTATGGTCGCATTTTCCTTGTAGCCAATAGAGATGAAAAACAAGATGATGGCGGTCTGAAAGATATTCATCCCGATGAGCTTTTTGATTAAATTATTTTTGACAATCATGGCATAGAGCCCGATCATCATCAGGATAATGTACAGCCAGTAATTGTACTTATGAACGATTTCGGTGAATAGATCAGGCATATTGTGTGCTCCATAAAATTTTTCAGCTTTGTCTGAGACAAAGCTGAAAAATTTTCATCTGACATCTGTCCTCTGACCTCTGACCTTACAGCCCCTGATTGTGGCGTCCTGCAGAGGCTATATTCACATACAGGATGGCCATGACCGACATGACCGAAAATCCGACCCCGATCTCCACCCCCAGCATCCCCAGGGCGCGGACATGCGTAGGATCAACAGGCAGGATCGCAGCCAGGCGCGAGTAATTTAAAAACTCTCCTCCCAGAAGGATGCACATGCAGCCAATGCCGGAATAAATAACCACCCCCAGGGCACAGAGCAGTCCCAGGGTCTTCTCTGAAACACGGCTTAAGGCTGTGCGCAAGTCAAATGACAGGGCCAGCAGGATCAGGCTGGCTCCAAAGATGACCCCGCCCTGGAATCCTCCGCCTGGACTGAAGTCGCCATGACAGACAACATACAGCCCGAAGATCTGAATAAAGGGGATCAGGATCCGGCACACAGTCTTGATGATCAGATCGTGCGGAACCCACATATTGTCGATGAGCTCAAACTCCCGTTCATCCTTGAGGGACTTCCGCGGATCCTGGATATGGATGATGACCCCGGTCGGAATATGTCTGTACTCCCGCCCCCGGGTTCGCTGGGTATAGGTACGCAGCAGAAGAATACTGGCGAGCCCGGCCCCAAAGACCACCACGGTCTCAAACATGGTGTCATATCCCCGGTAGTCGGCCAAAACCGCAGTCACCAGGTTGGGGGCTCCGGTCTCATGCAAACCCTGAGTAATGAAGTGATCGGACAGGTGGGTGCTGGCCGGAGAATCAGGATCACCCCAGGCAGGAAAATCCTGGGTCGCATACAGTAACAACCCCCCACAAACTATGACGATAAGCAAGCCGGCGAGTTTCAATCCTTTGTCCTCCGCGTGGTTCGAAATACAGCGGCCACAACAAACACTGTACTCACCCCGGCCCCGACAGAGGCCTCGGTAAAAGCCACATCCACAGCGCCCATGATGGCCCACAGCAAACACATCATAAAGCTATAGGCTCCGAAGAGTATGGCTGTCCCCAGCAGGTCGCGGACCGAAATGGCTGCAATGGCGCAGACAATGACCAGGGTCAGGATGAAAAGATCGATGAGCCAGAGCATTAGTCCCTCCGTGTGTCTCCCTTTTGCCAGGGACGCATTCCGGCTTGAATACCGGCATCTACGATAGCGTGGGTGGCTGTGGGGCTGGAGTGAAAGACAAAACCGGCTATGAGCAGCATCTTCACGCTGACCAGAACATTGGATATACTCAAATGTTCCAGGTCAATATTATGCACTGCCAGCCCTAGGACCATGAGCATGAGCCCCAGGGTATCCAGCTTTCCAGCTGGATGCAGACGGCTGTAAAAGTCAGGCATGCGCAGTATGCCCACCCCGCCTCCGGCAAAGAGAATAAGGCCGGATATCAGGCACAGAATAACCAGGCTGTTCATGAAAACTTCAAGCATGTCTTCCTCGTATTCCCAAATGGCCTTGCCTTGTGTGTGCGTTT
>JBKHIL010000232.1:0-3890 GCA_046538645.1 Desulfovermiculus sp. | reverse complement strand
GTCAAAAGAGGCAACGGGTTGAAATCAAAGAGAGATTGGGACGAGGTAAACAGGAGCAGACTATGACTGACAGGAATACCGAACTGTGCGGAAGGATCATGGACTTGCCGGGAAAAGAAATGCCCGGAGTACCTGAGATCACCAAGCGTATTGTCTTTGGCCCGGAAAAGGACTGGCCTGATTATGTAATGCGCTGCTTCACCCTGGAAGGCTCGGCTTGTGTGCCGTTGCACACCCATGATTGGCCTCATTATGTAGTTACCTTGCAGGGCAAAGGTGAGCTTCATATCGAGGACCAGGTATATGATCTAGAGGCAATGAGTTGGGCCAGTGTACCCCCGAATGTTGAGCACTCTTTTGTTAAAATCAGCAGTGAGCCTTTTGTCTTTTTGTGCATTGTACCCAAGTATGGGGATGTTCCTCCGGGTCAAACCCATGAGGACTCGCCCAACCAGCCCTGTTCATGAGAATTATCTTGCGTTATGCCTGATCTTGCTGTGCGCTGTTGTCAAGATACTCCGCCACAGAGCATGAAACATTTTCCAGATCGGAGCTTACATGCCCTCACGGCCCAAAAGAAGATCCATGTCCCTATTGCCCATGAACAATCCCATTCAGGAATACGCATGGGGATCGAAACAGATGCTGGCCAGGTTTCTGGGGCAGGAAATCCCTTCTCCTGTCCCGCAGGCAGAGCTGTGGATGGGCGCTCATCCACAAGCCCCATCCCAGGTCTGGATAAATGGGGAGTGGCGTCGCCTTGATCAGCTGGTCAATGAACAGCCCAACCATCTGCTGGGCAAGGATCTTGAGCGTTTCGGTCCTGATCTGCCCTTTTTGTTGAAGGTCCTGGCTGTGGACAAGCCTTTGTCCTTACAGGTCCATCCCAATGCCAAACAAGCCTGGGCGGGATTTCAAAGAGAAGAGATCCAGGCTGTTCCCCTCCAGGCCCCGGAGCGGAAGTATAAAGACCCGAACCCCAAGCCGGAATGTATATGCGCATTGGATCATCCATTTTGGGGATTATGTGGGTTTCGGCCTCCGGCCGAAATTATTGACTGGTTTTCCTGGCTGGGCCGGCAGGTTCTTGAGGATGAAATACATATCCTCGGCAGAGAGGTCGGCGAAAGTCAGGAAGTCCTGGCCGAGATGCTCGATTCCCTGCTGAGCATGAAACCCAGACGTCGGCGCAGGGTCCTGGAGGAGGCGGAAAAGAGGGTTGTCAGGAATTCGGGCCACGATATGCGTGATCCTGCATACTGGCTGGGTGTGCTGCTCCATGAATATCCCCAGGACATCAGTGTACTGGCTGCTCTGTTTCTGCAGCTTGTGCACCTTGAGCCCGGCCAGGCCGCTTTTCTGCCTCCCGGTCAGCTGCATGCCTATCTGTACGGATTTGGAGTGGAGATCATGGCCAATTCAGACAATGTCCTGCGGGCTGGATTGACTTCCAAACATGTTGATATTCAAGAGCTGTTGCAGATTTTAAGCTTTGATTCCCGGCCGGTTGAAATTTTGCATCCAGAACCGGTGGAGCCGGGATGGTCCAGGTATTCGCTGATGACAGAAGAATTCGCCCTGTCGGTGTTGGAGCTTGGGTGCGGCTGTTCTGAACTAACCCTGGCTGGAGAGGGAGTGGAAATCCTGCTCTGCACTCACGGCGAGCTGCTGGTACGTGATGAGCATCAGGGGGGGAGTCAGCATATACGTCAGGGGCAATCGGTATGCATTCCCTCGTGCGTGCCCAGGTGGAAGATCTCGGGGCAGGGAAGGGCGTACAGGGCTTTGACCGGCATATAAAAAATTTCAGGCCCAGCGCATGCCTGCTTAAAACTCCATGTACATCTCAATTTCCTGGTCAAACTCCTGTACGATCCTGGCCTGGGGATATCGCTTTTTAAATACATTGATCATCTTGGTGTTTTCCGGCAAAACTGTAGCTGAAAATCCTTTGTATTTGTTTTCTTTGGCTATTTTTTCCATGATCTCCAGCATAAACGATCCGATGCCCAGGCCCTGATATTCTTCTTTGACCACAAAGGCCACTTCTGCAATATCCGTGTATTCCTCCACCTGGGCATAGGTCCCGATGGCAATAACTTCCTTGTGTCTACCTCGAGGGAGTATGCCGACTATGCTCATGTTCCTTCGGTAATCAACAGCAGCCCATTGTTTCTGAAGCATATCCCTGGAAAAGACTTTCCTCTTATGGAAAAAGCGATAGTATACTGTAGTTTCCTTGAGTGAATAAAAGAAGTTTCTGGATGCGAATTCATCGGATGGAAGCAGGGGGCGGAACTCAACAGTTTTCTTGCTGGGCAGCTCTTTGTAGAACTTATAGTTTTCCAGAAAAATGAGATCTTCTTTGGATGGGGGCAGTTGATCCAGGAAGATATAGCGCCGTTTTTTGGCTTCATTGATCAGTTCTTCCCGAAATTTGGGGTGGGCTATCTGGGAGAGTTCCATGACTCTCTGGTAAATACCTTTCCCATGCAGTTCGGCGATCCCATATTCAGTTATGACAATGTCAATGTCCCCCCGGGTAGTGGCCACCCCGGCTCCTTCGCTCAGATGAGGCACGATTCGGGAGGTTTGTCCGTTTTGGGCCGTAGAGGGCAGGACTATGATCGAGAACCCCCCCTTGGACATCTTGCTGCCCCGGATGAAATCCACCTGGTCTCCGATACCGCTGTAGAACAAATACCCTTTGGAATCGGTACAGATTTGCCCGGTTAAGTCTACTTCCAGGGCCGAACTGATGGAGATCAGGTTCTCATTTAAGGCAATCACATTGGGGTCATTTACAAATTCTGAAGACCGGAAGTAGAACAAGGGATTGTTGTTAACATACTCATACAGTTCTTTGGATCCCATGCATAGGGAGGCAACAGATCTTCGGGGTAAGTAATTCTTCTTTTTGTTGGTTATTACTTTTTCTTTAAATAAGGAAAGAAAACCCTCTGTGATGACCTGGGTATGTATGCCCAGGTCTTTTTTGTGCTTCAAATGAGGCAGGATAGCATCTGGAAGGTGACCAAAACCAATTTGCAGTGTCGATCCGTCATCCACCAGTTGGTCAACATACATGGCTATGCGTTGGACGACCTCCTGGTTTTTCTCTGTGGGGATCATTTCCACCAGGGGTTCTTCCTTCAAGACGAGATAATCGATCTCATCAATGTGGATGAAGTTATCCCCAAGAGTACGCGGCATGCGGGGATTGACCTGGGCGATAACTGTTTTGGCGTTATTGACCCCGGAGAGGGTTATGTCCACCGAGATGCCCAGGCTGCAGAACCCGAATTCATCCGGCGGGCTGACCTGGACCAGGGCGATATCCAGACCAATGCGCTGGGAATCAAAAAGATCAGGGATCTGGGACAGGTAGGCAGGGAGGTAGTCGATTTTGCCTTCAAAAGCCGCTTCCCGCATCTGGTAGCTGATGAAAAACAGTTTGATGGAGAACCGGTCCAGAAATGACTGATCGTGAACATAATCGGCCAGGGTAAAGGAAAACATCTGGTAGATGACAATGTCCTGTAAGAGCTCATTTTCGGCCATGGCCCGGATCAGACTTTGAGGCTCTCCGCATCCTGTTCCGATAAACACTCGGTTGCCGTTGGTTATGTTTACAATCGCTTCTTCGGCGCTCATCAATTTTTGGGGGCAATGGTGTTCAAGGTCCATGGCAGTTTCCTCATGTGATGGCCAGTTATATGCGATTATGCACACCCAAGAGCTGAAGATTTGAAAGAGGAGTTTATGTGTCAGGAGTTTTTAAATGAAATACCGAGCTTTTTCATTCTGTGCCTTAAGGTATTGGGATGGATCTCCAGCAATTCGGCCGCTCCATTCGGGCCGTGAATCTTGCCCTGAGTATATTTGAGGGC
>JBKHIL010000231.1:0-3896 GCA_046538645.1 Desulfovermiculus sp. | reverse complement strand
CCCGCAGCCTAGACCCAGCCACATGATCAGGATGAGGATCACTCCACAGCCAAGAGTTCTATGCTTAGTTGGGATCATTATTTCCCCATTGTTGTTTCCACTCGTGAATGAGATTGAGGGCTTGCACCGGAGACAAGTGATGGACATCCACCTTGTCAAGCTGGCTCACCAAGGGGTGTGGGGAGGGAGGGTGCTCGTTTTTCTGTTCCGTGTCCGTATCAAGCAGGCCGGGAAGCAAAGACCGCCGCACTTTCTTTCTTGATGCTCCCATTGACTTCATGTTCTGACTGGCCTGTTCGAGCTGACCCAAAATCTCCTTGGCCCGGCTGATGACTGGTTGAGGAACTCCGGCCAGCTTGGCCACCTCGATTCCATAGCTGCGATCCGCGGGGCCGGGGACCAGGCGGCGCAAAAAGATGATTTCGCCTTTCCATTCCTTGACCGCGATGTTGAAGTTTCGAATGGCCGGGATTTTGCCTTCCAGCTCGGTGAGCTCGTGGTAATGGGTGGCAAACAGGGTGCGGATGCCGTGCTCATACTTGCCGGCCAGATTTTCCACTACCGCCCAGGCCAGGGACAAGCCGTCGTAAGTGCTGGTGCCGCGGCCTATCTCATCCAGGATGACCAGGCTGCGCTTGCCGGCCTGACGAAGAATCCTGGCAGTCTCAGTCATCTCGACCATGAACGTTGACTGACCCTGGGCCAGATTGTCCGAAGCCCCGACCCGGGTAAATATGCGGTCGGCCAGGCCCAGGGAGCAGGAAGCGGCCGGAACGAAAGAACCAATCTGGGCCAGGATGGAGATGATGGCTGTCTGGCGAAGAACTGTTGATTTTCCGGCCATGTTCGGCCCGGTGATCAGCAGGAGCGTGCCTTGCTCAGTGATGTGGATGTCATTGGGAATATAGTTTGTGCGGCCCTGGGCAGCCTCTACAGCCGGATGGCGGGCCTGGGTGATGTTTATGTCCAAACCGGTATGGACCTGAGGACAAACCCATTCCCAGACAGATGCGGTGTGTCCCAGTCCCTGCCAGAAATCAAGCAGCCCGACGCGTTCAGCCATGCTCGTGATCCGTTGCCGGTGGGACAAGACCTTTTGACGCAGATCCTGGAATAGCTCGAACTCCAGATTCTTTTTCTGCTCTGAAGCAGAAAAGAGCTTTTCTTCCAAAGCTTTCAGTTCATCGGTTACATAGCGTTCAGAGTTGACCAGGGTCTGACGGCGGTGGAAATGCTCTGGAACTGGTCCTTTATGGGCCTTGGACAGTTCAAAATAATAGCCAAAGACCCGGTTGAAACCAAGCTTGAGCTTGGGCAGATCATGAGCCTGCTGTTCCTGAGCCTGCAAATCCTTGAGCCTGGTTTCTCCATGCTCAGTGAGATCGATGAGCTCGTCCAGCCGCTGATCGTACCCGGGCTGAAACAGACCGCCCTCGGTTATGGTCTGGGGCGGGTTGTCCCGCAGGCTGATGGCCAGCAGTCGGGTCAGGTCCTGGACATCATCCCAGGCCTGGACAAGCTTGTCTAAGTCCTCCGGGAGCTGGTCAGGGGGTGCAAAGTCCTGGAGACAGTGCCTGATTCGGGGCAGGCGTTCCAGGCTGGAGCGTAAGAAGATAAAGTCCTTGGGTGAGCAGCGATTGAGCATGATCCTGGTGCACAGGCGCTCCAGATCAAAGACAGCATCCAGTTCTGGACGTATTCTGTCCCGAAGTTCAGGCTGTTCGGCAAAGAAGGCGACTGCGGCCTGGGTGCGGAGGATCGGTTTTATCTCCCGCCAGGGATGGCGCAGTTTTTCCTGCAGCAGACGTCCACCCATTGGGGTCTTCGTGTGATCCACAACATGCCACAGGGTTCCCTGGCCTTTGCCTCCGTCCAGGCGCTGAAAAAGCTCCAGATTGCGCTCAGTGACCTCATCCAGGATAAGGTGTTTGTTCAGCTGCATGGGCCGGAACTCATCCAGGTGGTCCAGGGCCTGCTTCTGGGTCTGCTGCAGATAGGCCAGCAAGGCCCCGCAGGAGCGGACCAGGCCGGGCTTGTCCTCAAGATCCAGAGTATCCAGGGTGGCCGCCTCCTGGGCTTCCAGGACCAGGTCCCGGCTGCGGTTGAAGTGGAAAAAGGCCTTTTCCGGGAGCCAGGTGATGCGCTCTTTGAGTTCAGAGGAGCGTTCCGGGACCTTGAGCCCTTCCGGACAGATGATCTCCGGGGGGTCGATCTTGTGCACCCAGGACCACAGCTCCTGTTCGTTTTTGCTGGCAAATCCGGTCCAATCTCCGGTCGAAAAGTCTATCCAGGCCAGGCCGCCCTGTGATCGCTGGGCATCAAAACAAAGGGCAGCCAAAAAGTTGTGCATTTTGGCCTGTAAGGAATAGTCCTCAACCACGGTGCCTGGCGTCAGTACCCGGGTCACCGCCCGCCTGACCAGGCCTTTGGCCTGGCCCGGATCTTCCAGCTGATCACAGATGGCTACCTTATATCTGCGCTCCAGGAGAGGGCGGAGATACTCCTGGACTGCATGGTAGGGCACTCCGCACATGGGCACTTTGAGTTCAGCTTTAGGATTGCGGGAGGTGAGGGCTATTTGCAATTCGCGGGCTGCAACTTCGGCATCGTCAAAAAAGAGTTCATAAAAGTCACCCATGCGGAAAAAGAGGAGGGCATCCGGATAATGCTCCTTGATTTGAAGGTATTGCTCCAGCATGGGAGTCATTTTTGTGCTCTGAGTGCTCATCTTTTAGGAGTCCAGGGTCTTTAAAAAAGCGATGGAATGCCAGCTTCTACATCTTGGGCACTGAAAGAAGATCTGATCCAGCTTCAGCCCGCATTTGGAACACACAAACTTATTGACATGCCTTCCTGACTGCAGGATATATTCCAGGTGTTCCCGGCAAATGGGTGAGAGCTCATCCTCGGCTGCGTAAAGAGCCAGAAGTTCCAACCGGGCAGGCCAGAATTCGGGATTGAGCTCACAGCATTGCTGTAAATGGGTCTTGGCCTGGGCAGTGTTTCCCATCTGGATATGAATCCAGGCTCCGTAGTACAGGAGATGAACTTCCGGAGGATGTGCGGCAATGACTGTAATCAAGGCCTGTCCCGCCTCAGGCGGGACAACAGGGCAGAACAATTCCTGAGGGCTCCGCCGGGTGAACATGTGCTGAGTGAGACCTTCGAGCAGCAAAAAACGCAGCCTGGGTTCTACTGCGGAAAGGCCCTGGGTAAAATAGCGGGACAAATTGTCCCAGTCTCCGCAGTCATAAGCCTGGATCATGCGCTCCATCCAGGCTTCAACCGATCCGGGAGCGATTTTGAGGGCCTTGCGCAGCAGCCATGCACTGCGGTTCGTCTCTCCTTTGCCGGCCATAGATTTGGCCTGTTGGACCATATGGTGAGCCTGGGCCACTGGCTTATTTACTGCGGCAAACAGCCCGGCTGCCCTTTCATGATCCCGGGTTGCTGCAGCCAGACTGGCCATTTCATCCAGTAAAGCCGGATCATGGCCCAGAATTTCTCGGGCCTGGTCAAACATATGTTCAGCCCGATCCAGAAGTCCTGAGCGCTTATAGTCCCGGCCGAGCTCCAAAAAGATGCGGCCCTGTTGCTTTGCCGATAAATCGGGGCGGTGGAGCATGAAGGACCTGGTGGCAATGGCCTGATCAAGGTCTCCCTGGGCCCGATACAGATTGCCCAGGGCCAAGTGAATGGTGAAGGCCTCGGTATGTTCGGCGGCCATTGCCTTAAGATCGGTAATAGCAGCCAGGGTGTCCTGCCAGGGCAGGGTTTGCCCCTCCATGGACGAGGTTCGGGGAGGGGCGGATTTGGCGAAGGGCCTAAATAAAGAGCCCAATTTGGAATATAATACCCGCAACATTTTTTTCTTATGCCACATCAAAAGCTCTGAC
>JBKHIL010000230.1:0-3897 GCA_046538645.1 Desulfovermiculus sp. | reverse complement strand
GAACCTGGAAGATGGATTAACCAATGTGCGGAATTGTTGTCTACTGCGGACAGGCGGAAAATCCTTTGACCCGGATCCTGACCGGAATGTGGTCGATTATTTATCGGGCTCCGGACAGTACCGGGGTGGGGATGTTCGGAGACGAGCTGGAACCGGTGCGGACCAGGAAGGCTGTGGGCTCAGTCGTGGATTTGGTCCAGAGCCTGAACCGGTATCCCCTGACTTTGCGCACCGGGGCGGAGCTGGTTTCCTGTTTTGTCTCTTCCGATTCTGGAATGGAGGACATTGGAGAAGGACAGCGCCGCCTGCTGCGGTTTGAAGGGTTCTCTCCAGATGGAGTCAACCAGAGAGAAAAGGTGAAAATGGATTATCCGGCCTGGTCTGAGCTTTTGGATGCTGAAGATGTCCATCACCTGGCTCCAGGGACCGCTGGCCAGCCGATTCCAGAACGCAGACTGCACATATCTTCAGCCCAGGAACTGCGGAAAGCAGTTCACACCTGTGTCGTGGACCATGATCTGCCACCTCTGGTGGTCAAATCCATTCTCGGGTCCGCAGCCCAAGGTACCCTCGATCGGATGGCTTCTGAGGGCTCACTGCCCCTGCCTGTGTCTAAAGTAATGGAAGATTTTGATCGTCTGTTTGACGGCTTGGTGGATAAAGGACGGCCATTGCGGCCCCTGCGGGATGAGCACGAAATCTCTGGCCGGCCGGCCTATGCCCGCCGCTATCTGTGGCAGGCACTGGTGCAAACCCCCTTGTATCTGCCAGCGGATTACGATCGGGATGGAGTTCGCCATCTGTTCCGGCATCTGGACGCCCTGGTCCAGAGCAAGGCTGGCTGTGATGGGAGACTGAACGAATCTGTGCAGGATATTTTTGTCCACCTGCAGAAAGATAAAAAAATGCCCGCTCTTCACTGGCAGAGTCTGTACCGGGCGGAGAGAGCTCTGAATGTATACGGCCTGGCTGCAGCCGCAGCCTACATCCATCTGCAGCAGGAAGAAGCATCCAAACTGGGCCGGCAGTCTCCTCCCTGGGCCGGCAGCGCTCCGGGGCAGACCAATCCCCGGCTTTTGCAGGCCCTGACCCAGCCGGTCCTGGCCCATGGCCGGTGGGCCATCCAGTCCCAGGTGACCCTGAATAATACCCATCCTTTTCTGGATCAGAAGGGGATCCGATGCGCCTGCGTCAACGGGCAGTTTAGCAGTGAAGTCGAGAGCCGTGTTCGTCAGTTTTTGACCCGGGTGGCCGGCATCCGGCTGCGCAGTGAGAACTCTACTGAATATTTCGCCCAGTTGTGGGGCCTGTACGCCAAGGTTCTGGCCAGGGAGCACTCCAGATATGATGCGGTGCGGCAGCAGGTCGCTCTTGGACTGGACGATCTGGCAGTAGGCAGCCAGGCAATTGACCATCAGGTCTATAAACGATTGCAGGGGGCCAGTGCGGAGGATATCGAGGAGCTGGCCTTTATCCAGGCCATGCGGGTTATGATTCAGGATGGGGGGCAGGTGGCTGTGGCCGGCATGAGTCTGGTCTCTCCGCACCGGGTTTTTGCCGCCAGCCACAATCGGCCGGTGTTTGTGGTCCATAGGCCTGGGACGGATGAGTTTATGCTGGTTTCGGATGTGAATGCTGCTCTGGGACTCTTTCCGCAAAGCACGATCCAGAAAGGGGCTGGCAAGCTGCAAAGATTGATGGAGAAGCAGTCCCAGACTTCCCTGGTCATGATCCCGCAAGGAAATTCCAAGACAAAATCCCAGCTGGAGCAAGAGTCAATCCTGGATCGTTTCAGGGTCCAGGTCGTTCCCCTGGAGGGCGAGGAGCTCCTAGCCCGAATCAGCAGCCGCTGGCAGGGTGGCGAGCCCAAGCGGGAATTGACCGTTACTGATTTGGACGGCCGTGAACTGGGAGAGATCGAACCTTTCACCACGCGTCTGTCCCCACTCCAGATCAAGCGCAATCTGAACCAGACATTCTATGAGACCCATGTGCAGGAGATTCCGAATCGTCTGCTGGATGTCCTGAATGCGTATCTTCCTCATAACAGCCATCCGGAACTGACCCGGTTCCCGATACGCATGCGTCTGCTCAGGCGCAGGTTCGGCCAGGGGCTGAGTTCCCTGCGCCGTTTGTTTTTGGTAGGGATGGGCTCATCGTATCATGTGGCGGCTATGGCCAAAAGCCTCATCCAGGAACTGGCCCCGGATCTGCCGGTGGTTGTTCAGAGCCCGGTGGAAATCGACAGTGTGGCCAAGAGTCTCAATCCGGACCGGGATTTGGTGGTCATGCTCAGCTGGTCCGGGACTACCTCGGATATGGTCCAACTGGCCAAGGATATTCGCAAGGCCCATATAACCACAGTGGGGATCACGGAAAAGCCTTTCGCCGACCTGGGGCTGGTCTTGCGCAAGAGTGGGGGGGTGGTCCCGGCTATGAGCGGAGAGGAGGTGACGGTCAGCGGAGTGAAAAGCATGCTCTGCATGCTGATGAGTATGGAGCTTGTGGCCCTGGCCCTGCTGAGTGAACTGGGGCACGGACGCAAGGCAGCGACAGTGGGACGGCGGCTGCATGATCTGCCCCGGATATTGGCCGAGATGCATGCTGAAGATTCCTATCGGAACTGGAGCCGGGAAGAGTGCAGGGGCTATGGCCGTAGCCTGTGTCATGTGATTTTGGATGCCCAGCATTCTGTGGGCTCAGGCACAGAGATCGCCCTCAAGCTGGAGGAAAACAGCTGGACTTCCATGGGCAAAACCTTCGACTTCCGAGACGCGGAGCCACACATCTTCGAGGACTGGAACAGGGACAATCTGATCGTGGTCAATGCCACCAACCGGGCCAGACTGCAGGAGGCGATCTCCTGCATGCGATCTCTTAAGGCCCATGGGGTGCCCTTTGTATGTACCACCTTTGAGCATGAGAGCCTGGATACTATTCGCGAGCTGTGCGGATCCAGAGTTTTGGTCCTGCCCAAGGCCGACGACCTGGTTCAACCATTTGTCGATCTTTTCTTCTACCTCCAGTTCGGTCTGGACTATGGCTTGGCCCACGGCCGCCAACCCGGAGAATTTCCCAGGAACAGAGCCAAGTCGGTGACTGCCAGCCGCAGTAGACCCCAGTCCATGCCCGGGCCATCCAGGGAGATGGCTGTTTTGCGGGCAGTGAATGAGGCCTGGCTGGCCCAAAGTGGCGGCGGGAAACTCGATGAACAAGAGCCCTCTTTCTGGGAGCAGGCCAAGGTTCGGGATTGGGAGGGTCATATATACCGGGACCTGCGAAGTCTGTGCCGGATTTTGACCCGGGACGATCCCCTGGACCGATTGATGCTCAGACCTGGACAGGCGGTCCAGGAACTGGCCGATATGCTCTGGGAGCAACTGGCTGTGGACGGGGAAATGGTTTTTATGCCCCTGGACAAGGCGGCGGATGCTACAGCCAGGACTGTGGCCAAGCAGTGGGCCTCCCTGCTGGCTTGTCCTATCCGGGTGGATTCTCCGGGAGCCAGCCTGCGGGCTCCGGGGGAGGATGCCTTGATAATCTTCCTGGCCTCACAGGTCCCGGAAGATTACGTGCTGGAAGGCTTTCTTCCCGATCTGTCATTAAATTGTTTGTGGATCGGTCCGCAAGTCAAGGAACGGTTTGCCCGGGCTTTTGAAGGAGTCTCCGGGTATGCCCCCCTGCAGGTCGAGGAGCTCTACTGCCGTCAGGATGCCCTCTATGCCGCCTTGTCCCTTTTCTTTATTTCCATTTGGGAACAAAAGGCCCCGGACAAGGCCCATGTGCTAAGACAGCACTTCAGCCTGGCCGGCCTGGTTGTGGAGGCGATCCAAAACGATGCTGGCCTGCACCGGGACTTGGTTCGGGCTGTGCAGGAGAACAGTGAGTATTTGACTG
>JBKHIL010000229.1:0-3903 GCA_046538645.1 Desulfovermiculus sp. | reverse complement strand
CCATATCCTGCCGGGTTATCTTAAAACCCCAAAGGCCTCGCAGCAAAGTCTGGACTCATACAACACCGAGAGCACCCCGACAACGGATGAGCCCTTAAGCGCCAATTGGTGGGCCAATTATCCCAAATACTCCGTCAGCCTGCTCAAGGCCATGTACAAAGACCAGGCCACTTCTGAAAATGAATTCGGATACCACTGGCTGCCCAAGCTTGAAGACGGGCAGAACTACTCCTGGCTGATGCTTTTTGACGAAATGTATAAAGGAACCTTCCAGGGCTTTTTTGCCTGGGGACAAAATCCGGCCTGCTCCGGAGCCAATTCTACAAAGATCAGAAACTCTCTGGCCAAGCTGGACTGGATGGTAAACGTCAATCTCTTCGACAATGAGACCGGATCCTTTTGGCGGGGGCCGGGCATGGACCCGGAAAAGATCCAGACCGAGGTCTTCTTTCTCCCCTGCTGCTCGTTTGTGGAAAAGGAAGGCAGCGTAACCAACTCCGGCCGCTGGGCGCAGTGGCGGTACAAGGCCATCGATCCAGTGGGCCAAAGCAAGCCGGACGGAGAAATCATCAACGAGCTCTATTTTCGGGTCAAACGGCTGTACGAACAGGAAGACGGAGCCACCCCCGAGCCGATATTAAACCTCAGCTGGGAGTACGGGAAAAAGGACGCAAAAGGCAAGGTCAAGGAAATCGATACCCATGCCGTGGCCAAGGAAATCAACGGGTATTTTCTCAAGGACACAGAAGTGGAGGGCAAACGATACAAGAAGGGAACCCTGGTTCCGAGCTTCGCCCTTCTCCAGGACGACGGATCCACATCATCCGGCAACTGGCTCTACTGCAACTCCTATACTGAAGACGGGAACAAGATGGCCCGCCGTTCAGACAAAGATCCCACCGGCATGGGACTTTTCCCGGAATGGGCGTGGTGCTGGCCAGTCAACAGGCGTATCCTGTACAACCGGGCCTCTGTCGATGCGTACGGACGCCCCTGGAATCCAAAGCGGCCGGTCATCAAGTGGGACCGGGACAACTGGGAAGGAGACGTCCCGGACGGAGCCTGGCCGCCGCTGAAGAATGCGGACGGATCCCAGAACGAGGACTCCAAAAAGCCGTTCATCATGAAGCCGGACGGAGTGGCCAGTATTTTCGGACCCGGCCTGACGGACGGGCCCTTTCCCGAATACTATGAGCCGATTGAAAGCCCGCTCGCCTCTAACCCCATTCCCAAGAACAGCTATAGGATCAATCCTGTCCTGTCGTCCTTCTTTATTCCCAGCAAGCAGCAGCATACAGAGTTCGATCTCTTTGCCGTGGACGATCCCCAATATCCGTATATCTGTTCCACATACAGGGTTACAGAGCACTGGCAGTCCGGGGTCATGACCAGGCATACACCCTGGCTTCTGGAGCTCATGCCCCAGCTGATCGTGGAAATCAGTGAAGAGCTCGGGGCGCAAAAAGGCATATCCGACGGCAATTGGGCACAAATCCAATCCATCCGGGGAAAGGTCAAGGGCGTGGCTGTGGTCACCAATCGGCTGCGGCCCTTTACCATCATGGGCAAGACCGTTCACCAGGTGGGAACATTGTGGTGTTTCGGCTGGCAGTACCCTGAAGGCAAAAAGGCCGGCGACAGCGCCAATCTCCTTACAGCCTCCACTGGATGCCCGAACACCCTCATCCCGGAAACCAAGGCCTTCATGGTCAATGTACAAAAGATCTAACAGGAGGAATACGCCATGGCCAAAGGCGTTCTTGTCGATATCACCAGGTGCATCGGCTGCCGTTCATGCCAGATAGCCTGCAAAGCCTGGCACAATCTGGAAGCCGGATATGAACCCTTCCACGGAACATACACAATGCCCAACCAGCTCAGTGCGGACACCTATACCCGCATCGAATTCATGGGAAATGAAAAAGGAAATCAGCCAAGCTGGAGCTTTGTCAAAAACCAGTGTCTGCACTGTCATGAACCGGCATGTGCCTCTGCCTGCCCGGTGGGGGCTCTGCAGAAGACAGATGAGGGCTCTGTGGTCTATGACCAGTGGAAATGCATCGGATGCCGCTATTGCATGATAGCCTGTCCCTTCCATATCCCCAAATACGAGTGGGATACCCTCAATCCCTGGATCCAGAAATGCACCTTCTGCGCAGATCGGGTTGAGGCCGGCATGGAGCCCGCCTGTGTGAAGGCCTGTCCCATGCATGTGATGTACTTCGACGACTACGAAAAGGTGGTCCAGGAGGCCAAGGCGAGGATCAAAAACTATCCCGGAAAATACGTCAATCATATTTACGGCCTGGACGAGGCCGGCGGCACCTCCTGGATCTATATTGCCGATCGGCCGTTCGCTGAGCTCGGCTTTGACACCCAGGTGGCGAAAGCCGGATACCCGTCCTTTACCTGGGCCTCGCTGTCCAAAATTCCCTGGAAAGCAGTCGGGTTTGCAGCTGCCTTGACAGCTATTGCCGCATTTCGAAACAGGGGAAGCCGGAAGGAGGATGTATGACTACCCAATCCAGATATCATTCGACTCGGTTTTTTACCCCGGCCACCTGGATCATCTTGCTGCTGCTGATCATCGGTGCCGGTGCCGCACTGTACAGGATGGGGGCGGGACTCGGACCGGCCACCAATTTAAGCGACGGGAATCCTTGGGGACTGTGGATTACCTTTGATGTGCTCACCGGTGTGGCCCTGGCTGCAGGGGGATTTACCATCACCTGCGCGGTATACATCCTAAATTGGAAAAAATATAAGCCAATCACCCGGGCTGCCACCCTGACCGCATTTCTCGGCTATCTCCTGGTCATGATCGGCCTGTTTTTGGATATCGGCAAGCCATGGTCCTTTTGGCATGCCTGGGTATTCTGGCAGCCACATTCAGTGATGTTTGAGATCGTGGTCTGCTTGACCCTCTATTTTCTGGTCCTGCTTCTTGAGTTCTTACCTTGGCTGTTGACCAAGTTCAAATCCCTCAAGAGACTGCAAGGGGTCCTGGAAAGCAGGGTAGTCATCCTCCCCTTGGTTATTGCCGGCATTCTCCTCTCGTACGGGCATCAGTCCTCTCTGGGCGGTCTTTTCCTGATCACCCCGGATCGGCTGCACCCCTTGTGGTCTACGCCCATGCTGCACAACCTCTTCTTCCTCTCGGCGATATGCGCAGGTCTGGCCATGGTTTCCATCGAGACCATGCTCAGCAGCAATGCCTTTGGCAAAGAACCGGAATCCGACATCCTGGAAGGACTGGGACAGGGAACGGCCATCGCCCTTTTGGTCTACACCGCCACCCGGATGATCGACTTGGGCGTTCGGGGTAATATCCCGTTTATCTTCGAGGGCAGCGGAGCCAGCCAGTTGTTTCTGTTTGAGTTCGGCATCTGCGCTGTGCTGCCCATGATCTTCCTGACCGCCAAAACAATCAGAACCTCTTTCCCCTCTCTAATGTTCTTCCAGGGACTGGTCCTTCTGGGCGTTATCTTCTACCGCTTTAATGTCGTATTAAGCGCCCAGCAACAGATGGGAGGCACCTACTTCCCCTCGTTGGTGGAAATTGCTGTCACAGTCGGCCTGGTCGCCGGCGGTATCTTCCTCTATCGCCTGGCCGTGACCTATCTGCCAATTTTCTCTCCCGCAGAGCACTCGCAGTAGCTTCCATCCCCCAAATACCGTCCTCAAAAGCGCCGGGGCTCCAGCCCCGGCGTTTTTTTTCCCATCCCCCTGCTCAGGCTCTTTGGCCCAGTGTCTTTATCCCGTAAGGACAGACGGCGGAGCAGATCCCACAGTTGTGACCATTGTGGAACTGAGGGTAATGCGCCTTTTTCCAGGCATCGCAGGCCCGGACGTCAAGGAGCTCTTCCCTGTGTCGACCGGGAAACCAGGAATTTCCCTGCAGAG
>JBKHIL010000228.1:0-3924 GCA_046538645.1 Desulfovermiculus sp. | reverse complement strand
CCTGAAGCAGACAAGGACGAATCATGAACAAAGTGACCATTGAAACCATGTCCCATTGTGAAGCGGAAGTGATTGCCAGGGACATTGAGGGGGAGGAGTGTATGGTCAAGGCCCTGGATATCCTGGAGCGGATGCGCTCCAACAGCTTTCAGGCTGTGGTTTGGGGCGGTGATGAGTATCTCGGGGGGATTTGGTACAACCCGATACACGGACGGTGGACTGCCGAGCTTTTGGATATGCAGTGGGATGATGAGCAGGGAGCTGCCCGGGTAAAGGAGCAGCTCCAGGTCATGGCTGAAAGTTAAGAAAAGCTCGCAACATGGAGCATGGAAATTCGTTCAGAAGATCTTTCCCAGGGGGCGCTGAAGGCCTGATCTTTCCTGTTTGATTCTTTTTGGGACAAGATACCCATGTGCAGTGAGTTCAAGGCAGCCAGGAGTCCACCTGGTCCGGGTGGGTGCGGATATAGCGCAAGGCCTTTTCATAGGGATATTGACCTTCGTCATCGTGTATCCAGACCATGAGCTGGCCCATATCTTCTGGTTCCCAGTAAAAATTATCCAAAAATTCATGCACGTCAGGCATATCTTCTTCCAATCCTTGGCGCACAACAGTGTTGATGTGCTCTTCACCGCCAAAGACGTTTTTGGGATCATCCAGAAACTTGAGTTCCCACCTGGCGAACTTCCAATGCGGTACCCAGCCGGTGACCACAATCCATTCCTGTCTGCTGATGGCCCGGCCCAGGGTCCGGGTCATGGTCCTTTCGCTGCCCTGTGTTAAGTCAAAGTCATCCAGGCCGTACGCCCGCATGGCTTCTTTAGCTTTGTGCATGATTCCGGCTTCCGGATCAATTCCCACGATCATGCGGTGGAATTTGTCTTTATATATGTTCAGATCGGCAATGGACTCTGCCTGGATGTAGGGCTTGTTGCGCAGCCCGGTGGCTGCGGTCTGCCGGCCCAGGGTCACGTTGGGGACCACCAGACCGGTCTTGGCTCCTTCCAGGTTGGGACCCAGGTCCACACACTCCTCGCTGTACTGCTCGTAGTACTCTTTTTGAGTGTTTGGCAGCCAGGCCGAGACCATGCCGTCCACCTCGCCCTCCGCTACCGCCTGCCACATCTCATCGGCCTGCATAGGAATGATCTCACACTGGTAGCCCATTTCTTCCTGCAATACAGCCCGGACCAGATTGGTGCTGGCAATCTCTGAGGACCACTGGACATAGGCCAAGGTCACTCTGCCCTTCTGTGCTGCTTGAGCCGGCAGAGTAATACAGCCGAGCAAAACGCTGAACAGAAGAACCGACCATATTTTTGTGCCATTTTGAGAGGGCATAAAGACTCCTTACCTTGGTGTGGAAAATTGTTCCTTGTGCTTGGCTCTTTGCATTGCAAGTGGGTTATCAGTTTTCTGTGAATAAGTATCAGGGCTTAAATCTGATCTGACAACAGATGATTTATAACGATTAAGAAGAAAAGATGCCTAAGGCATCTTTTCTTCTTAATCGTCCCAGCCGTACTTGTCGACATAGTTGCGTAAACCTCGGGCCACAGCCCAGCACATCATAAGTACAATCAGGGCAAAGGGTAATCCGGTAGTGATGGCTGCAGTCTGCAAGGCCACCAGTCCGCCGCCCAAAAGGAGTACAGCTGCTACCAGGCCTTCGGTAATGGCCCAGAACAGACGTTGCGGCTTGGGTGGATCGGGGTTGCCGCCGGCAGTGATGATGTCGATGACCATGGATCCGGAGTCCGAGGAGGTAACAAAGAAGGTGATGATGACAAAAATAGCCAGAAGAGATGTGAGGAGCTCCAGGGGAAAGCTTTCCAAGAACACAAACAAAGAAACTGGAATGTTGTCCTGGACCGCCTTGGCCAGCCCGCCCATGCCGAATTTTTCAATAAAAATTGCGCTGTTGCCAAATACTGTCATCCAGAGAAAGGTGACAACGGATGGAACCAGCAGAACCCCCATGAGATATTCCCGGATGCGGCGACCGTATGAGACTCTGGCGATGAACATGCCCACAAACGGAGACCAGGCGATCCACCAGCCCCAGTAGAACAAGGTCCATCCATTCTGCCATGACCCGCCGGTGTATGTCTCGTTCCAGGTGGCCAGGGTGGGAAAATTCTGAATGTAGCTGCCGATGTTTTCAATGAACCCGTTTAAAATAAACAAGGTCGGCCCTAAAATAAGGACAAAGATCATCAAAGCCGCGGCAAAGGCCATGTTCACCTGGCTCAAAAACTTAATCCCGGCGTCCAGGCCGCGGACAACAGACCAGGTGGCTATAGCGGTGATTCCAGCGATGAGCAGAATCTGGATCCATGGATTTTGTGGAATATCAAAGAGATGACTCAAGCCGGCATTGACCTGCTGTACACCAAGGCCCAGAGAGGTGGCGACCCCAAACAGACAGGATACTGTAGCCAGGATATCGATTATATTGCCCAGCGTTCCGTAGATCCGGTCTCCAAGCAAGGGGTAGAACACATTGCGGATAGACAGGGGCAGGCCTTCAGAAAATCCAAAAAAAGCCAAACCCAGGCCGACCATGGCATAGATCCCCCACGGATGCAGCCCCCAGTGCAGAAAGGTCAGGTCCATGGCCTTTTGAGCGCTGTCTGCTGTTCCAGCTTCAGTGAAAGGATTGCCCACAAAATGGAACATGGGCTCAGCCACGCCGTAGAACAGGATTCCGATTCCCATTCCGGCACTGAACAGCATGGCGAACCACCCCATGGTGCTGAATTCCGGTTCTGCATCCGGGCCACCGATGCGCAGGCTGCCGTATCTGGTGAACAGGATGCCAAAACAAAAGATCAAAACCACATTCATGACCAGGACAAAGAACCACCCGGTAAAATTGGCGATCCAGCTCTGCATGTTCTCAAAGATCGCCTCAGCGGTATCTCCCATGAGCAGAGTCAGCAATACGCAGAGGAAAATAACCCCGGCTCCGCCGAAAAATACCCAGGGATGCACGTCGTACTTGAATATCTTGTTGTCCAGGTTTTGAATGGTCCGTGTTGTGCGGCTGGTGCCGGAGTGGGAATCCTGGGTCATATGAGCTCCTTTAGTTCAGTTTCTCCAATACAACCCGCCCGTCGTCTTCTTCTTTCATTTCAAAGGCATCGGCTGGTCTGAAGTTGGGAAGGCACAGAGTTGCCGGAGAACATATATATCCGCGCCGGCGGCGGATGACGCGTAAAGCCGCTGCTTGATCTTCCAAGAGACCGGGGATCTCGTAGTACTTCTTGTCCTTTCGTTCCAGCAAAAGGAGGTGTTCCTTGAGGGTATACCTGGAGATGCCCAGATCTTTCATAATCTCTTTGGCGGTTTTGCCTTCATGAATCAATCTGCGCAGGAGATCGGGGCGGTATTTGGTGGAGTAGTCACCTGTGGCCATGCACTTCCTCCCAATGGAGAGCTCTTGTGGTGATCTGTAGGTTGTGGTGCTGCACAGAGCAGGCCGGTTTGTTTATCCGATCAGGCCGGCCACAGGGACAGAGCCGGCGGAATGCAGCTCAATGGCCCGGTTATGAAATCTTGGTCAGGATGATCTTGTCTTTTTCCACGGTCATTTCAAACCGGTCCCCTGGTTTGAAACCCGTCTTGTCCAGCATCTTGGGCGAAAAGATGATACCTTCCCGGGTATAGGAAGGATGGGGTTCCCGGGTATCATCATGAAGTCCGGGGATTTCGTAATAGGTCTTGTCCCTGTGCTGGAGCATCAGGAGCTGTTCTTTCAAAGACCATCTGGAGATGGAGAGTTCTTTCATGATCTCCTTGGCTGTTTTGCCCTCCTTAATGAGTTCCCTGAGTTTATCCGGTCGATAATTGTGACTGAAATTTCCGTAACGCATGCCGTATACCCCATTGGTTTGCTCAGTACTGGTTCCAATCAGGAACCGG
>JBKHIL010000227.1:0-3934 GCA_046538645.1 Desulfovermiculus sp. | reverse complement strand
AACGTCTCCTCTTAAAGCTCCGGCCTGTTCATTTCCCACGGGATCTGGACTCTAAAACGGCATCCAAAATATCTTGGGTCGTTGCCTTGGTGGTAATCCCTTGAACATCAAAAGGAGATTTTTTCCTTTCCTTCAGGTTTACTGAGAAGTATTCACCACCTCTTCTTTTTATTATAACTTCTTCATTTTTTGCCAGATTCAATACTTCCGACAGCCGTTGCCGAGCTTCTGAATACGTATAGACTCTCATTGCTCTTACCCCACTATTGAAATCCCCATTTTTTGGGCAACTCTGTTCATTCCCCGGTCGAGGGTAATTAACGGCAACCGCAGGCTATATGCACACTCAAGAAAAAAAGCATCATATGCATGTAGTTGAAATCTCATTGCTATCTCCAAAGCAGATTTCATGTTGACCGACCTGAGCTCAACCGGTATCTGCTCTATAATTGTCCAAGAATACAATATCTCCTCTCCATGAAGAGTGCCTTTTTTCAACATTGCCGTTAAGGCATTACCAACCTCAAATGGCAAGACATTGGGGGCAATGAGGTCATACCCCTGAGTATTTTGGACAATAGAGTCTTTTTCTGGCTCATTAAGGGCCACAGCAATGAATACATTTGTGTCAGCAACAAGACTCATACGTACAATTGTACTTTCTTTCAGCCAGATGTCAAGAATCCCCAAGAACTATACTGTAGGCCCGATCCCAGTCCAGATACTCCCGGGCTGCCGCCTGGACCTCATCCATGCCCGTGCCCTGGCTCTGGCTGAGCATGCGCTGGAAATAATCCAGCCCCAGATCGTAGCTTAAAAGATCAGCCGCCTCACTGCATCTGGATCCCAGGGCCTGCCGCTCCCGGTAATACTCAACTTCCATGAGCCTTTGAGCCCGGAACAAATCATGATCTGTGAGCTCACCGTTTTGAACCATGTCCACCACCTGGACAAAGCCCTCTTTGGCCGGTTCCACGCCTTCCGGGGTGGTCCCGATATAAAAAGCCAGAAATCCGGTTTTGGGGATACGCCAGAGCATTGGGGCCACGGTGTAGCCCAGCCCCCGGCGGTCCCGCAGCTCGCGGAACAAAATCCCGTTTTGCCCGGCCAGGATCTTTTTGAGCAGAGATACGGCCGGATTGGAGGCATCAGCCAGTCCGGGCACTGGAAAGACAACCAGGAGATGGGCCTGCTGGCGATCATTGAGGGCCAGATGCAGAGTGCGGGCAGTGTTCCATTCCGGTCCGGGCAGGGAATTTCTGTGCATATCCACCTGACCCTGGTTGGGCAGCTCTGCCGCCCACCGGGCAAAGCGCTCCGGGTCACAGTCCCCGCATACGCTGAGCACCCAGGGATAGCTTCTCTGTCTGCCCCATAGTTTGGAGAGGTCATCCGGACTGAACCCGGGCAAATCTTCAGACCGGCCCAGAAGGTAATAGCCCAGAAAATGATCAGGAAACAAAAAGGGAAAGACCTCCCTGGACAGCATGCCCATGGGATGATCGGTCAAGGCCGCGATCTGAGCCTGCTGCTCGGCAATAACCTTAGCCGTATCCTCGGGAGTAAAGGCCGGCTGGTCCAGGATGTCGGAGATCAGTCCGGTCATATCCCCAGTAAACCGGGAGGGGAACTTGGCCACCACTGCCAGCTGATCCCGGCCCGCATGCGCACTTAAAGACGCGGCCCTGGAAGACAAAAATGATTGAATGGCCGATGCGCTCCAGGAGTGTGTCCCCCGAAGCAGGGCCTTGGACAGCAGAAAACTCAGGCCCTGCTCGTGGGAGGACAAGAGCATGTCGCCGCCGCAAAAGCTCAAGTCAAGGGCGGTGTAGGGCAGCGTCCGGTCCACCTGAATAACTACCCGGCCCTGAGAGCCCACATCCACAATTTTGGGCTTTTCGGTTTTTGCCTTCCGGACCCGGGTTTTTGGGGGCCATTTGGCATCAGGCCCTTGATCGGCTTTCCTGGAAGGCAAGAAATCATCTTCACTGAGTTTTGCCTGTTCCGGCAGGATGCAGCAGGCCTGCAACCGGTCCATGCGCACAAAGGCCTGGACCGCCTCCTGCAGATCTCTGTTTCGGATTCTGTGCAGATGATAGACATAACGTTCTTCAGCCTGGAACTGGCCATCAAAAAACTGGAAATAACCCAGCTTTGAACATAGGCCGGCCAAAGTTTCCTTGGTCTGCAGCAAGCCGTCTTCAATGTTTAATTTTGCCCGCTCCAGTTCCTCCGGGTCAAAGGTTATGTCCGGCAGAGCAGCCATGTCCTCTTGCCACTGCCGCCAGAAATCAAGCACCTTGTCCGCTTCCACCTGGGCCTGGACCAGGAACATGCCGGTCCCTTCCAGAAGCACGGTCTCCACCGAGATATCGTCCACCAGACCCAGCTCTTCCTTATACCGCAGATACCAGCGGGAGGCGCGGTGCCCGCCCAGGATATAGGACAAAACCTCCAGGGTTGGGGTCCAGACCGAGGCCAGGCCCGGCACGATAAAGCCCATGCCCAGATAGGCCTTGTTCCAGGTGGTCGGCTCCAGACATATTCCTGGGCCGTTTTCCAGGCCAGGCTCAGCCTGTCCTTCAGGACGAAAAGATACCGGCTTGGTACTGCTCTTGGCCCCAAACCAGTGCATAATCTGCCCGGTCAGATCCTGAGTCTGAAAATCGCCGCAGACCACCAGGAGCATGGCCTGGGGGTGATAGAGACGATCCAGGTAGTCCCGGATCTCTTTGGCCCCCAGGTTTTGAATCGTCTGCTCAAACCCGATCACCGGCCGTTCATACGGAGTCCCGGCCCAGACCTTTTCCTGCAGCAGCTCGAACATCCGCCGCCGGGGATGATCCTGGTTGCGCTCCAGCTCAGAGAGGACCACCTGCTTTTCCGTCTCCAGCTCCTGCTCGATGATCTCTCCCTGGTTCAGGGCCAGGTCGGACAGGACCTCCAGCCCCAGGGACCACTCCCGGCTGGGGACATCCACCATGTACACGGTGTGGTCATAGCCGGTAGCAGCATTTAAGGATCCGCCCACGTCCTCGATGCGCTGGGCCGCGTTGGCCACCTCGGCCTCCCCCTTAAAGGCCATATGCTCCAGAAGATGGCTGATCCCGGCTTCCTCGTCTTTTTCATAGGCCGCCCCGGCATGGACATACAGGCGCATGGCGATGAGCGGAAAACGATGATCTTCCAGGGTCAGAACCTGCAGGCCGTTGGGCAGGAAGGACAGGTTGGGAGCGGATGTATCTTGCGGGATGGTGTCGGTCGGTGGTGTTTGTGTTGTCATGCAATATCCATTGCTGTCAAAATTTGTTCTTCATTTCTGGTGCGTCGTTCGTCGTTGGTATGGAAAGCGTTATCAGTTATGAGTTATCAGGCATCAGCTTTGCCTCCGGCACATTTGATATATTTTTTCCCCAAGGCGGGCAAAAAAAAGAGGATTTGCCAGTTTGACCGAGGACAAAACTTCAGATGATGTCCTTTTTCACCTCGGCCCTTCCGAGTAGGGCTGGCCCTCTCCGAGGCCCAGCCTCTTCATTCTTCCCTCCCCGGCCCTTGGCTGGGCATAGCGCACACCTAACACAGTGGAGCTATAAGATGCTGATAAAATAAGGTGTTAAGAATCATAATCCCAACCACCCCTACCCCTCCTTGCCAAGGAGGGGAGTTAAGAAAGCCAAGCTTCCATGTACATTTTTTTGTAAAATCTCTCAGTCCTCAGGCACCGTCAATCTCTGATATTAAGCAATATCAGTCGGTTATGATTCCCCTCCTTCGAAGGAGGGGACTTAGGGGTGGTTGAATGATGACAACTTCCTTAACCCACGGTGTCAAATGTGCATAAATGATGGTGGCCCTCAGAGAGAATCGGGCTCCAGAGAAACCTCGGCCCTTCCGAGTAGGGCTGGCCCTCTCCGAGGCCCAGCCTCTTCATTCT
>JBKHIL010000226.1:0-3955 GCA_046538645.1 Desulfovermiculus sp. | reverse complement strand
TTGATCTCGTCGGAAAAGATATTTTCATTGACCTCCACCTGAACTTCCAAAGTGTCCATGGAGGCCTCCCGGCGCAGGATGAGCTGATAATGCGGAGCAAGGCCTTCAGTCTCCAGGAGCAGGCTTTCAATTTGGGAGGGGAAGACATTGACTCCCCGGATGATGAGCATATCGTCGGAGCGGCCCAGGACCTTGTCCATGCGCAGGTGGGTCCGCCCGCAGCGGCAGGGAATAGGTGTTAATCGAGTCAAGTCCCTGGTTCTGTATCGGATCAAAGGCTGAGCCTCTTTGGTTAAGGTAGTCAGAACCAGCTCCCCGGCCTCTCCGTACGGCAGGGTCTCTTTGCTGACCGGATCGATGATCTCAGGCAGGAAATGGTCTTCCCAGATATGCAGGCCGTTCTGGGCCGTGACGCATTCCATGCCCACGCCTGGACCCATGACTTCGGACAAGCCGTAGATATCCAGGGCGTTGAGGTTGAGCTTGGACTGCAGTTCGGCCCGCAGCTCTTCGGTCCACGGCTCGGCCCCGAAGATTCCGGTGTGCAGGCTCAAGTCTTTGAAGCTGATTCCGGCCGACTGGGCCACATCGGCCAGATGCAGGGCATAGGACGGGGTGCAGCAGATTACTGTGGGCTTGAAATCATGCAGGAGCATGACCTGGCGTTTGGTCCCTCCCCCTGAGACCGGAAGGATAGTCGCACCCAGTTGTTCAGCCCCGTAATGGGCACCCAGTCCACCGGTGAAAAGTCCGTATCCATACGCATTGTGCACAGTGTCCCTGCGGGTTACGCCTGAGGCCATGAAAGAGCGGGCCATGAGCTGAGCCCAGTTGCGCACGTCCCGCTGGGTATATCCGACCACTGTGGCCTTGCCTGTGGTTCCGGATGAGGCGTGGATGCGGACCACGTTTTCCTTAGGCACGGCAAACAGGCCATATGGATAATTGTTGCGCAGGTCCTGTTTTTCAGTCAGAGGCAGCAAGGCCACGTCTGACAGGCGCTTGATATGTTCTGGGCGGATGCCCAGTTCGTCAAATCTTTCGCGGTAGAAGGGGACGGCGTAGTAGGCCTTTTCCACCACCCGCTGCAGGCGGCGAACCTGCAGGGCCTCCAGGTCTTCCCGGGGCAGGGTCTCCATCTCCACATCATACATCATTGCCGTTCTCCTTGCCTGTGTTGAGCGCCGCCCCTGGCTGCGCTGAGCACGCATAGATATATTTATTTGCTGGTTCAAGGTGTTAGGTCCACGGTCTTTTATCTCCTTTTGCCCGCTTTGGGGCAAAAGGTATTTCAGATTTGCCGGAGGCAAAGATGTACACTGATCACCGTGAATCTCGTCTCATACGCGTGAACTGTTCTCACGTCCTGGTGCGGTTGGGCATGGTCCTGTCTTTTCCGCCCCTTGTCAAGAAGCCAGGGCCTTAGGGTAAGCAATATTTGCCATTGGTTTCCAAATCCAGTAATACTTGGGCAGAGGGACTTCGTATCAAATGTGTACAAAGGTTCGCCAACCAGGAGGGTGAAAACAGAGAATGAATGCAGAACAGGTGCCAGGCACCACGACAGGGACATACCGGGACAAGGTGGAGTCCATCGCCCGCTGGCTTGAGGACAAAAAGGCCAAGGACATCGTGGCCCTGGATGTGCGGGCCATGAACAACCTGACCGAGGCGGTGCTCATCGTCTCTGCCTCCACAATCAGGCATGCCCAGGCCCTGGCTGACGGGTTGTTGCAGTATTTCAAAGAACAGGGCTATGAACTGCTGGGCATGGAGGGATATCAGATGGGGACCTGGATCCTGATAGACGCCAATGATGTGGTCATTCATGTTTTTCAAGAGCAGGCCCGGTCCTTCTATCATCTGGAGAGCCTGTGGACCGGAGCCCCCAGTCTGTACGGCTGATCACTGCCCCAGATTCCTATTCACATGCATGATTTAAGGAGCTTTTGAGATGACCACCCACACGCCGACCCTCCTGCTTATCCTGGATGGTTGGGGCCAGGGAGAGGCCAATGCAGGCAACGCCATACATGCCGCCCACACCCCGAATATGGATCACATCCTGGCCACAGCTCCCAGGTCAACCCTGATCTGCAACGGAGAAGCTGTCGGCCTTCCAAAGGGACAGATGGGCAATTCAGAGGTCGGTCATTTAAACATCGGGGCCGGACGCATTGTTTATCAGGATATCGTACGTATAGACGCGGCCATCTCCGATGGATCGTTTTTCACCAATAAATCTCTGGTGGATCTCATGGCCCAGGTCAAAGCGAGAGGTTCAGCCCTGCATCTGCTCGGTTTGGTTTCAGATGGAGGAGTCCACAGCCAGCAGAGTCATCTCCATGCCCTGATTCGCATGGCCAGGGATCAGGGGCTTGACAGCGTGGTCATTCACGCTGTTCTGGACGGTCGGGATACTCCCCCCAGCAGCGGGGTGGAATTTATGCGTACCCTGCAAAAGACCCTGCAGGAGATCAAGGTGGGGCGGATCGGCACAGTCAGCGGCCGTTATTATGCCATGGACCGGGACAAGCGCTGGGAGAGGACCTCTCTGGCCTATTCCGCTCTGGTCCAGGGGCAGGGAGAGGTGAGCCGGGATCCGGTCCAGGCAGTGGAAGAGGCCTATGCCAGGGGAGAAACAGACGAGTTTGTCCGGCCCACAGTTATTGTTGATGCGGATCACAAGCCGGTTGGGAGCATTGAAGATCAGGACGGGGTCTTTTTTTTCAATTTCCGGGCCGACCGGATGCGACAGATAGTCCGGGCCTTGACAGAGCGGGGATTTCATGAGTTCGATGTCTCCTCCCGGCCCGCGCTGTGCCAGGCTGCCAGTATGACTGCATACGATGCCCGCTTTGATCTGCCCGTAGCCTTTGCTCCTCAGGAGCTCATCAATATTCTGGGCCAGGTCTGCTCCGATCATGGATTAAAGCAGCTCCGCCTGGCGGAAACCGAAAAATACGCTCATGTGACCTATTTTTTTAATGGCGGTGTTGAAGAGCCTTTTCCCGGGGAAGAACGTATCCTGATCCCTTCGCCCCAGGAGGTGGCCACGTATGATCAAAAACCGGAAATGTCGGTCTATACTGTCACCGATACTTTGGTTCAGGAATGGCAAAAGCAGAAGTTTACACTTATGGTCTGCAACTTCGCCAACCTGGATATGGTCGGGCACAGCGGGAACTTTCAAGCCACCATCAAGGCCTGCGAGGCAGTGGATGACTGCCTGGGCCGGGTTATGCAGTGTGTCCTGGGGTCCGGGGGGCGAATGCTGGTCACTGCTGATCATGGCAATGCCGATGCCATGCTCGATGAACAGGGCGAAATCCAGACCGCACACAGCATGAATCCTGTCCCTCTGGTCTGGCTGGAACAGACATATCAGGCCTGCGGTCTTCGGCCTCAGGGCATTCTGGGTGATATCGCCCCGACTATCCTTGATATGTGGGGCTGGGACAAACCAAAGGAAATGACCGGGCAAAGCCTGGTCCAACGCTGACGCGTGCCCTGTAGGGCATTTGTCAGCAGACAAAATCAGTTATCGGTGAGCAGTGAGAGATTCTCAGACGGTAAACGGGAAGAGGTAAGCGGTAGACGATAAGAGAAAAGAGAAGACAGAAAGTTTGATGAAAGCATCAATGGGAATTTTTTTTTGCGCCTCCCGCTTTCTGCTTTCCGCCGAGCACCGAACGAATAACGAAGCACGTCGAAAAAGGAACACAACACATATGCCCAGCAAGCGCCTTTTGATGCCGGTCAAGCCGGAAGGCCTGGAAATTGTCTATTACTACCCCTGTCCGTCCTGCGGACGCAAGATACCCCTGGTCGCCCCTTTGCAGCCGGCCATGGCCACCTGCGACCAGTGCGCCGCCCAGTTCCCGGTCGTCCCGGCCGATTCCCGCAGTATAGAATATATCAAGACCATGCTCAATCAAGGCAAGGCCGGCATTGA
>JBKHIL010000225.1:0-3957 GCA_046538645.1 Desulfovermiculus sp. | reverse complement strand
GTTATGTTCCTAAAGAGCATACAGCGGTTCCTGCGGACCGGGAAATCTCAAGATAAGAGGTGCAGACTATGAAAACGATCGTGGTTGGGGGAGGATGGGCCGGATGCGCCGCTTCTTTGGCGGCCAGGAAACAGGGGATGGAGGTCGTCCTCGTGGAGAGGACCGATATGCTCCTGGGCACCGGACTTGTGGGCGGGATCATGCGCAACAACGGCCGGTATACGGCCACTGAAGAGCTTACGGCCATGGGCGGCGGAGAACTTTTTGGCCTCATCGATCAAAATCTCGTGCACCAAAACATAGATTTTCCGGGGCACAGTCATGCCGATCTCTACAATATCGCCCGCATTGAACCGGAGATCAGAAATTTTCTTGCCCAGGCAGGGGTACAAATCTGCACGCACACCAGGGTTACCGATGTGCGGATGCAGGAAAATCGAATCGTTGAGCTAACGGGCAAAAAAGAGGGACAGGATTTTGAGATCACAGGGGATGTTTTCATCGACACCACCGGCACAGCCGGAGGCCCGGCCAACTGCACCAAGTTCGGCAATGGCTGCGTGATGTGCGTTCTGCGCTGCCATTCCTTCGGAGGCCGGGTCAGTCTGACGGCCAGGGCCGGGGTGCAGGAAATGGTCGGTCGCAAAGACAGCCAGACCGGAGCCTTGAGCGGATCGTGCAAGCTGCTCAAAGAGTCTCTGTCTCCTGAATTGCAGCAGCGTCTCCAGAGCGCAGGCGCGGCTGTGGTGCCCATCCCCGATGCAAGCAGACTGCGGGGCAAACTTGGACTCAAGGCCTGCCAGCAGTATGCCCTTTCAGCGTACGAGGACAATATCGTCCTTTTGGATACCGGGCATGCCAAGCTGATGAGCCCCTTTTTCCCCCTGGAGGCCTTAAGAGAGATCCCCGGCCTGGAGCATGCCAGGTATGAAGATCCCTATGCAGGCGGACTTGGGAATTCCGTTCGTTTTGTGGCCATGGCCCCCAGAAACGACGCCTTGCAGGTTGAAGCGGTGGACAACCTCTTCTGCGCCGGAGAAAAGGCCGGGCTGCTGGTCGGCCATACAGAGGCCATTTGTACCGGCACCCTGGCCGGATTCAATGCGGCCAGATACGCGGCCGGCCAGGATCCCCTGATCCTGCCGGATTCTTTGGCCATAGGAGACGCTGTCTCCCATGTCCGCGGGCAGATGCAGGAACAAGGCCATCTGGAACAGAAGTTCACCTTTTCCGGCTCTGTCCTTTTGCAGCGGATGAGAAAGCGGGGCCTGTACACAACAGATACCGAGACCATTGCAGATCGGGTGGAAAAAGCCGGGCTGAGCGGGATATTTGCCGGTTGATCCAGCACGTGCCCGGAATAGAGGATCTGAACTCCTGCCCGGGAATACGGATCTGCTCAAAGGAGAAGACCAAGGAGGTTGAGGATGGGAATCGAACACTGGCTCTATCTTGCCGGGGTCGTAGTGGTGGTCTTGACCATGATCATGCGCAGAAATGTCGTCATTCCCTGCGTTGTGTTTACCTTTGTCATAGGACTCATTTATACGAGCAGCTTTATCGGAGCCATGCAGACGGTATTCACTGCTAGCTTAGTGGCCGGCACTGGACTGTTTAATATATTTTTGATCATCGGGATCATGCTGGCCCTGCTCCGGGCGGTGGAACGGGAAGGAGCCGACCGCCTGCTAGTCGTGCCCCTGAAAAAGATCATGCGCACTCCCTTGACCAGCTATATAGTGATTATCGTCGCCACCACCGTGATCTCCCTGTTCTTCTGGCCGACTCCGGCTGCACCACTGCTCGGAGCCCTGCTCATTCCGGTGGCGGTCAGAGTAGGGTTGCCCCCCATACTGGGGGCTATGGCCATGGCTCTGGCCGGACAGGGCATGACCCTGGCTGCGGACACCATCATTCAGGGAGCACCGGGACTTACAGCCAAGGCCGCAGGTGTGCCCATAGATATGGTAACCATGAAAACCACAGCCCTCTCCCTCATCGCCGGAGTCATCGCTCTCACCCTGGGCTGGCTGATGAATAAAAATGAACTTAAAGGGTTTGATCCGGAAACTTCGGCAGCCGAATTTCTGACCGGGGCCGATCAGAGGCAGGACGAGAAAGGCGCAGGGCCGGAACGAAGCGGAAAGGCCAAGACCCTGGCCTGGCTCATGAGCATCGGGTTTGTGGTGGTCATCGTCTCCATGTTCGTCTTTGATATCAAAGGAGGGGATTCCTCAGCCCTGCTCGGGGGCATGGCCATTTTGATCATCTCCATTGCCGCCCTGATCAGCGACGGCTTCAAAGGGCTGGACAGAGTCGCGGACTACATTGCTGACGGCCTGGTATTTGCCTTTAAGATCATGGGCCCGATCATCCCCATCGCCGGATTCTTTTTCATGGGCAGCCCGGAGTCCGCTCCGGATATTCTCGGTCCCGACGCTCCGGGATTTCTCTTCGATTTTGGTGAGCGCATTGGAGCTATCATTCCTCCCACCGGGCTTGCTTCAGCCTTCGGCATCCTCATTCTCGGGGCCATCACCGGACTGGACGGGTCCGGGTTCTCGGGATTGCCGGTTACCGGGACACTGGCCGCCGCCCTGGCCGGAGGAGATGCCAATGTCGCGGCCACCCTCGGGGCCATCGGCCAGCAGGGGGCGATATGGTTCGGCGGAGGAGCCCTCGTGGCCTGGAGCTCTCTGGTGGCTGTGGCCGGCATCTGTGGAGTGGATGTTCTCTATCTGGTCCGGAAGAATCTGGTGCCGGTGATCGCAGGCCTGATCATCAGTACTTTGTGTGCTGTCTTGTTCATGATGTGAGAAAAATTGTTTAAGGTTGCGAATCAGGTCTTTAAATTTGGCTCATTGCGGAGCGTTTTAGCATATATTGACGTCACTTCAATGCCTGCATATCGCAAGAGGATTGAATACCTTTCACCTTGATCAGGAGGGGAGCATGAGCACCCGAACAGTTTATCCCATGTATCCGGAAGATTTCGCAAAGTATCGTTCGAGCCATAAAGAGAGAACCTATACCCTGGTGGATGTGCGCCAGCCCGAAGAGTATACCCAGGAGCATATTCCCGGGGCCTTCAACCTCCCCCTGCCGGAATTTGAAAACAACATTTCCCAGCTGGATCCCGGGCAGGATCTCATATTTTACTGCCGCAGCGGCAGCCGTGCCCAAATGGCTGCTCAGCTTGCTGCTGACTCTCTTCAGGCCACTGCAGCCGGGATCTACAACCTGAAAGGCGGGATCTCCGCCTGGACCGGCATGGCCTTGCCGGAATACCCCCGGGTGGAAGCCTTTGACCCTCAGGCCTCGATCCATGAACTCCTCCTGCGGGCCATGGATCTGGAAAAAGGGGCCTTTCGCTTTTACCAGGAGGTGGCTGCTAAATGGCCTGGAGCTGAACTGGAAGGCATTCAGGAGATGGAAAAGGCCCATGCCCGGAGTGTATACAACCTGCTTCGAAAGCAGGACGGCCCGGAGCAGGCCTTTGACTCCTTGTTTGACAGCCTGCCGGGCGAAACAGTGGAAGGTGGACGTTCTTTGGCTGAGGTACTGGATGGATTACAGGCCCACGACCAGGGCGGATGCCTGGCCTTAGCCGAGGCGGCTCTGGAGATTGAAAGTCAAGCCTATGATCTGTACCGTCATCTCGCGCATAGCGTGAGTGAACCGGAAAAAAGCCAAGAACTCTTAGTCCTGGCTGAACAGGAGAAAGGCCATATGCGGATCGTGGCCAAGAAGATTCCGGACTGTGTGCCTGGATAAATACAAGTACAAAACCTTCTTTTGTACTCGCCAGATGTCAGCTTCGCCACTGGCAAAGCTGACATCTTTTTTTCCCAAAGCGGACAAAATGAGAAAAATTTACATCAAATAAACGTAAAATGACTTTATACTAACGCGCATGCCCTGGAGGGCACAACCAAGCATGAAAAAGCTCAAAGTTCA
>JBKHIL010000224.1:0-3958 GCA_046538645.1 Desulfovermiculus sp. | reverse complement strand
TGGCCGAGGACTTATGTCCCACCCCCACCGCACCTTTGTGCAGATACAGGCCGTATGCCCAATCCGGCTCGAACCCGCTGGAGGTGGACGACCACAACACTTCCGGATTCCCGGTAAAAGGATGCGCCTTGGGCAGGGCCGGGCTTGCCTGCGAGGCATCCACCAGAGATTCCAGTTCATTAATATTGGGCAGATGCCAGTCTCTCCCGGTCTCCTCCCGCAGATCCATGACTGCCTGCAAAGCCTCGGCCCAGGTCATCAGGCCGGGCCCCTGACTGACGACTTCCCGCCAGGCCAGCCCAGTCAAAAGATCGACGATATCCTCTCCGTCCCGGTCAAAACGGGGCTCAGGCCAGGCAACACCCTTTTGCAGCTCCGCATCCTGCCCGGTTCCCGGGCATTCGATGTAAGCGCCTTGGGAGTCAAAACATCCATTCTGCCCTGTACGAGGAAGAATTAGACTTTCCCCCCGCACCGGCCAGACCATGGAAATCTGGTCTTTGCGGTTCCAGAACATGCGCCCCCCGGCCAGGTGCACGGCCCAGGCGTAAGCTGTATACATGGCCGATGAGGTCGAACTCCAGTACCAGGTCTGCTGCACATGGGTGAAAGGATGATCCCCTGGCAGGGCCGGACGGCTGCGGCCGTGACTTATCAGACTGCGCAACTCCCGCCGGTTGGGCAGCCGCCAGTCGCTCAGGCCATGGAATTCTGTCCGGTTCAGCTCCCGGACATGCTCCAGGGCTTCCTCCCAGCGCAGGGCATACTCAAAGCTTACTCCCTTTTTGGGCCAGACCAGACCGGTCAATTGATCATAGACCATCCCCGGGGCCCGCTCTGTAAACCGCGGGCTCGGCCCCTTGCTCCCGATCGCCAGCTCTCCGTCCTGCCCGCTGCCTGCACAGGCAATCTCTCGCCCTTGAAAATCAAAACATCTCTTTTGATCAGTTGATAACACGTTGGTAATTGACATAGATTTTTGTAGGTCAGTTGTTACCTGGCTATGTACCTGCAAAAGGGGACTCTCATTTTTGTCTCAGCATGACCCAGCAGGCGGTCAAGGCTTCCTTTATGTGTCACAAGCACATGATTACAAAAAAATAAATACCCCTGGTCCAAGGACCAGGGGTATTTATTTTTTTGGGGGCTGAAAAAAACGCAGCCGCAAAGCATTGCTGACCACGGAGACCGAACTCATGGCCATGGCCGCTGCCGCGATCATGGGGTTTAAGGTCGGACCGCCAAAGATGTGCAGCACGCCGGCGGCAACAGGGATGCCCAGGGAGTTGTAGAAAAAGGCCCAGAACAGGTTCTGCTTGATGTTTCGCACCGTGGCCCGGCTCAGAGATATGGCCGTACTCACCCCGGACAGGTCCTCGCCCATGAGCACGATATCCCCGCTCTCAATGGCCACATCAATGCCTGAGCCCATGGCCAGGCCCAGATCTGCCTGGGCCAGGGCCGGGGCATCGTTGATCCCGTCCCCGACCATGGCTACCTGCAGGCCCTGGTCTTGCAGTTTTTTTATCTCCCGGGCCTTGCCTTCCGGCAGGACCCCGGCGATGACCCGGTCGATTCCGGCCTGAGCTGCAATCACCCTGGCCGTTCTTTCCGTATCTCCGGTGAGCATGATCACCTGCAGGCCCATGTCTTGGAGTTTTTGGACCACAGCCGGGGCATCATCCTTGAGCTGGTCGGCTACCGCCAATACCGCTGCAACCTGCCCGTCCACCCCGGCCAGGACAACGGTCTTTCCCGATTGGGACAGGTTCTCCATCTGATTGCCAAGTTCCTCTGAGGAGAGACCGTCTATTCCCTGGTCACTTAAGAAATTCTTGCTCCCCAGAAGGATGCTCCGTCCGTTGACCCGGGCCCGCACTCCCTGGCCGGACACGGCCTCAAAGTCTTGTGCCTGAAACCGGGAAGCAGCCGCTTCGTCTTGTAAGCCCCGGACCACAGCCTGGGCCACCGGATGCTCCGAGTCCCCTTCCACTGCTTTGATCAGGGCTGCAAGATTTTGCCTGTCCACTGGACTGCCCTGCAGGGGTATAAAATCAGTCAGTTCTGGGCGCCCCCGGGTCAAGGTCCCGGTCTTGTCCAAAACCACGGCCTGGATGTTGCGGGCCGTCTCCAGGGCCTGCCCGCTCTTGATCAGGGTCCCCAGCTGCGCCCCCCGGCCGGTGCCGACCATAATGGCCGTGGGCGTGGCCAACCCCAGGGCGCAGGGGCAGGCAATGACCATGACGGCCACAAAGATACGCAGGGCAAAGGAGAACTCGGCCCCTCCGATGAGAAGCCAGGCCAGTCCGGACATTATGGCAATAACAATGACCGTGGGCACAAAGTACAGGCTGACCTTGTCCGCCAGATTGGCGATGGGGGCCTTTGACCCTTGCGCCTCCTGGACCAGGGCGATGATCCTGGCCAGTGTGGTCTCCTGGCCCACCTTTTCCGCCTCCATGCGCAGGGAACCCTGAACATTCACCGTACCGGTGATGAGACTGTCCCCCGGCCCTTTGCTTTTGGGAATGGGCTCTCCGGTGAGCATGGATTCATCCACACTGGAGCGCCCTTCTTCAATTTGTCCATCCACAGGGATCCTCTCCCCCGGACGGATGAGCAGCAGGTCCCCGGGCTGGATGGAACCCACCGGCACAGTCTCCAGCTCCTCTCCCTGAATCCGGGTCGCCGTCTCCGGCCTGAGCTGCATGAGCTCCCGGATAGCCGCGGAGGTCCTGGCCTTGGACCGGTTCTCCAGAAACCGGCCCAGGGTGATCAGGGTCAGGATGATGGCTGCGGACTCAAAGTACAGGTCATGGGCCCTGGCCGCCGGGTTGTGGCCCAGCAGAATCTCCCCCAGGTTCCAGGTGGAATAGATAAAGGCCGCACTGGTGCCCACGGCAATCAATGAATCCATGTTCGGTCCGCCCCGGGCCAGGCTGGGAAAGCCCTGGAGATAGAACTCCCGGTTGATGTACATAATGGGCACTGTAAGCAGGAACTGGACCAGGGCATGGGTCAGGGGAGCTGTGGGCGCAGCCAGAAAAGAAGGGATGGGCAGTCCGAGCATCCCGCCCATGGACAGCAAGAACAGGGGAATGGCCAGGACCAGAGAAATCATGAGCCGGCTTTTCAGCTTGGCCAGCCTCTGCTGCATCTCTTGTTCCTGCCCGGCTGAGGATTCGCTCTCTTCCCGGGCCACGGCGGCCTTATACCCGGCCGCCTCAACTGCAGCAATGAGATCTGCGCTTTGGATCTGCTTTGGATCGAAGCTGACCCGGGCCTTTTCTGTGGCCAGATTGACCGAGGCCTGATGCACTCCGGACAACCGGCTCAAGGCCTTTTCCACCCGGGCCGAACAGGCGGCGCAGGTCATGCCCTGGATATCCAGCTCTATCTCCGAGCCGGGGCGGACTTCTTCAGCTTCGTATCCGGCCTTGTGCACAGCGGCCTTGATCTCTTCCGGACTGACTTTATCCGGGTCCCAACTGACCTGCATGCTCTCTGTAGCCAGGTTGACCTGGGCCGAATGCACCCCGTCCATCCAGGAGACCACCCGTTCCACCCTGGCCGAGCAGGCCGCACAGCTCATGCCCTGAATGGTAAAACGCTTGGTGCGCACATTGCCGCCCTGCTCCTGATCCAATCCCTGTTCACTCATACATCACATCCCTTATATTGATGTGTTTTGTCATTCTCACTCAACCTTATACCCGGCCTCTTTGACCGCCTTCTTCACCTCTTCCATATCCACAGGCTTGGTCTCTTCAAAGCTGGCCTCGCCCTTGGACAGACTGACTTTCACGTTCTCCACGCCTTCAAGGCCGGACAGGGCCTGGGTCACGGCTTGAACGCAATGCTGGCAGGTCATTCCTTTTACTTTGATCGTAGCCATAGTCATCCTCCTGTGTTTCTGTTCAAGGTTGTATTTTGAGGTTGCAAAATCTCATCCTCAGTC
>JBKHIL010000223.1:0-3966 GCA_046538645.1 Desulfovermiculus sp. | reverse complement strand
TCTCCACTCATCTCGTTTCAGAGGAGTGACAGCATGGAGCTGAAGGCTTTGATTCTCGGACTTGCCTTCTCTTTGGGTATCTTTGCAATCAAAAACGGCTTGGGGCTGTGTTACCTGCTGCAGGCCCGGTTGGGACGCACTCGGGATAAGGCCATTGCCCTGTCCATCTATGCCGCACTGTATGCCGGGCTCTTTCTGTTCGCCTGGTGGATACTCCAGCAGTTGACCCTGATCAAACATTTTCAGGCCCTGCAGCATGTGCTCCGTTCCGGAATGCTTGTACATGTTCTTCTCGCCGGGCTGCTTATTATATGGGGGCTTCTGCTGCTCATCCGGGATAGGGGTGGAAAGGCCGCTGTCTGGGGATGGGCGCCTCTGGTTTTGCCCTGTCCGGTCTGCGCTTTGGTCATTTTTCTCAATGTCTCGCTGCTTCTTTCCCTGTACCCTGATGCCGGATTTGCCGCCCTGGCCGGGGCCTGGGGCGGTTTTGTCGGTCTGGGGATTGGAACAGCTATTGTGTTCAGCCTGATCACACGGCAAGGGAACCGCCGGCCAGAAGCATTGCTTGGTGGGGCCATGCTGGCTATTGCTGCTTTCTTTGTGTTGGCTGTTGTGTTTATGCCTCAGTTTGGACAGTTGGACGAAGTCTACAGATTGGCCTCCTATGAAACTGAGAAAACCACTGCGACCATGAAGCAGATCCTCGGAATATCAGGTTGTGGAGTGGTTCTGTTTACAGCCGGTTTTTGGGCTGAATACAAAAGAGATTGAATTGAGATATCATTTATGGAGGACAAATACATATGGATTTTGGCGCGTTATTGAAAACATTTATCTATCTGATCTCTTCCTCCCTTCTGTATCCGGTTTTGTTTTTGCTTTCTGTCTTAGTGCTCTGGATCATTGCCTATAGTGGAGGGTTCTTTGCCCAGTGGGTGCAGCGGATGCGTCTGCCCAGCGTCCCACCTGAGCAGTTGCCGGAAAAGATCCTTTCAGAACACGGCCAGATGTGTATGTCTCCCCGAGTCCGCGACTATGTAGCTAAACTTTATAACCTGAACCACGACCTGCAGCATACAGATGAAGCGATTGAGAACCTCCTTCAAGATACGGTTTTGCGTATCCAGAAGTCCATGGACCGATTGCGCATCGTGATCAGGGTGGCTCCGGGCCTGGGCCTGATCGGAACCCTGATTCCCATGGGTACTGGCCTGGCTGCATTGGGTCAGGGGGACATGTCCAGATTGACTTCGGATCTGGTCATTGCCTTTACCACCACCGTGGTTGGATTGGCCTTGGGCCTGTTGGCGTTTTGCATGTGGATTATCAAAGCGCGCTGGGCAGAGGAGGATATTAGGTATGTCGAGCTGGCTACTGAGGTACTGACAAAGGCGCAACAGGGTAAAGAGGAGCTGACCAAAGGACCCAAGAAAGCCGGGCCGTGGACCATGGGGACCAAAATGGCTGTGCATCAGGGATAGTTCCCTCTACGAAAAATTGAAGCTGCGGGCTTTTTTAGTTATTGGCAACCTGTATACAAATGGATGGATATATGCGCTTTATGCATGCCAAGCGAAGGGCGATCGGCGCATCGAAGCCTCGTTTTGGAGAGCAGATCGAAACAAACGATCCATTGACTGGAGTGGCCAATCTCTTTGATGTGGGCCTGGTATTTATTGTCGGGCTGATCTTTACTCTTTTCTCCGCCTATCACCTCCAGGATCTGTTCAGCAAGGATTCAGAGTTGACCATTATGAAGAAAAGTAAAAGCGGACAGGTGGAGATCATCACCAAAAAGGGCACCAAAATCGATGCCAGGAAGGTGACACAGAAACAAGCCCAGGGCCGGGGAGAGCGCTTGGGCACCGCTTACCGTCTGGAAGACGGAAGCATGGTCTATGTGCCGGATGAATAAATCTCAGGGTCGCCTCTGGCTGCCCCGAGATTTATGTAACCATATGTACAAGGAGTGATCATGAGGCAAAAGCATAGCTCAAGGCGTCGCCTGCATTCTACCTGGGGGCTATATCTATTCGGCTTGTTGCTGTGTTGTTGTTTGCTTGTTGTTGCTTTGCCTTCTGCAGCTGAACTTGTTGAATTTGCAGACGATGCTGGGGAAGAAGTTGTTGTGCATAGCCCTCCGCAGCGGGCTGTCTCCCTGGTGCCCTCGGCAACCGAGATCATCTTCGCCCTGGGGGCGGGCGATCAGCTCAAGGGAGTGACCGTACACTCTGATCAGCCGGCAGCGGTGCATACCAAGCAGCTTGTCGGAGGTTACTTTGCGCCCTGTGTGCAAAAGATTGAAGAGCTGGATCCGGATGTGGTTATTGCCTCCAGCCTGCATGATCAGGTGCGGGAGCATTTTGCCGATTCCAAGGTCCAGGTGATTACCCTGAACACGACCTCTGTAGAGGACAGCTTCAAAGAAATTCGGCTTCTAGGCCGGATCTTCGGCCGGGAGACCAAGGCTGCGGCTATTGTAGAGGATATAAGGGATCGCCTGGACCTGATCCAGGCCAAGACATCCCGCATTCCGGAAGATAAGCGAAAGCGGGTCATTCGCCTCATGGGCCGGGATCGGGTGATGACGCCGGGCAGCGATTCGTTTCAGAACGAATTTATCCGTCTGGCCGGAGGCATCTCTCCGGATTGGACAAAAGAAGGATCCGTGGTTCCGGTGAGCAAGAAAGAGTGGCAGGAGTTTGATCCCCAGATCATTTACGGTTGCGGTGGAGACCGAAGAGCAGCTGAAAAGCTCTTGTCCCGCTCGGACTGGAAGGATGTGCAGGCTGTCCGGGAGGGGAACATCTTTTGGTTTCCCTGCGCCCTGACCTGCCGGGCGGCCACCCACAGCGGGGATTTCGTCTCCTGGCTGGCATCCAGGGTCTATGCCCAGGAGTTTGGGCAAGGGGACAATCTGGTCCGGAAAGAGGAGGTTGTTAACTCAAGATCACTTGATGTGCCCCTTTCGTATGTCCAGGAGGCCAGAGTGACTACCAGCCGGATTCTGGATTTTGAAAACAGAACCTTGATCATAGATTTTTCCCGGCCCATGGAGATTGTGTCCACCCTGGAAGGGCAGCTGAATGGGATACGAACTGTGGGCAACCACTACTCTCCGCCGCCTTGCTGGAGCCTTGGCCATGCCAAGGGCCTGGAAAGGGTGCGATCCCAAGTGTACGAAGTCTTGGGAATCGATCCGCAGCGATCCAGCTTTTTGTTCACTGGGGCAGACATGAATAACCTGGCAGTTCAAAGCCAAAAACACCGGGATCTGTCTGTGACCGCCTTGGTCACCGCGGGAGTGAGGTCCAATGCCCTGCGCATGTCCAGGGATGCGGGTGGTTTCTACGAGCCGGGAACCATCAATATTCTTCTCCTGCCCAATATGCAGCTCAGCCAGCGGGCTATGACCCGGGCTATTGTTTCTGCCACCGAGGCCAAAACGGCCGCACTGCAGGATCTAGACATCCGCAGCTCCTACAGCGGAACGGAGCACCAGGCTACCGGCACAGGAACGGACAATGTGCTGGTGGCCGAGGGCAGCGGGCAGGAGTTGGACAATGCCGGGGGACACTCCAAGCTTGGCGAGCTGATTGCCAGGGCGGTGTATGCCGGGGTGCAGGAGGCAGTGGGGAAGCAAAACGGGGTCAGTGGGAAGCGCAGTCTGTTTCACCGCCTGCAGGAGCGAGATATCAGCATGTATGAACTTGTGGCCGGGATGGACCGACCCGAATCAGTTGGCAAGCGGGAGCTGCTGGCTGAAGTGTACAAAATCCTGTTGCAGCCAGAATACGCAGGATTTTTGCAGGCCGCTTTCAGCGTGAGCGACAGCGACGAGCAGGGCCTGATCCAGGATGTAGGACAGTTTCAGGACTGGTCCAGGCAGGTGGCGAAGGACATCGCCGGTGGTCCGGTGGCTTGGCGCGATCAGGTGGCCATGGAGCTTCCCCCAGCCCTGGAGAC
>JBKHIL010000222.1:0-3969 GCA_046538645.1 Desulfovermiculus sp. | reverse complement strand
ATGTTTCCAAACCAGACCCATAACAGCCCCGGGACCCAGCCCCAGCATATGGCCAGAGCCGGACCGATGATTGGCGCGGCCCCGGCGATGGAGGCAAAGTGATGCCCAAAAAGGACCTCCCTTCGGGCCGGAATGAAGTCCACCCCGTCAAAGATTCTTTTTGAGGGGGCCTCACTCTCATCTGAGGCCTTGACCACATCCCTTTCCAGTTTTTTGCCGTACACAAAGTAGAAAAGCAGGTAGATCACAAGGCCGATGACAATAATTAAGGCAGTCATAGTTCCCTTCCTCCTTTGGAATGCAGATTCCGTGTACTTTACCTCTTTACCCCTGTCTTCTTGTTACTCCTCCTTATCTTCATACCTCCAGGCCCCCCCTCCATTCCTCCCAGGAAGATATTCCCAGCTCTTCGGTCAGGGCCTGCAGTTCATCCACCAGTCGAAAACTCATGTCCGGGCGCAGAAAATTGGCTGAACCAACTTGGACTGCCTGGGCCCCGACCAGCATAAACTCCAGGATGTCAGCGGCCGAGGTGATTCCCCCCAGGCCGACCACGGGAATGGTCACTTCCCGGCAGACCTGATAGACTTGGTGCAGGGCCACTGGTTTGATGGCCGGACCCGAGAGCCCGCCCTGGACATTGGCCAGTCTGGGTCGTCTGGTCTGGATATCCACGGCCATACCGCTTAAGGTGTTGATCAGGGAGATGGCATCCGCCCCGGCTTCCTGGACTGCCGAGGCAACGGCCCGGATATCGGTCACATTGGGAGTCAGTTTGACCATGACCGGCTTGGGACCGCTGACTTCCTTCACTGCCCGGCATACGGCTGCAGCCTGGGTGGGATCCTGGCCAAAAGCCAGGCCGCCCCTGGCTACATTGGGGCAGGAGACATTTATCTCCAGGGCAGCGATTCCCTCTTCCCGGGCCAGAAGTTCAGCCAGTTCAGCAAATTCTTCCCCACTGTGGGCATAGAGATTGGCCACAACCGCGACCTGTTTCCAGGGCAAACAGGGGAGTTTTTCCCCGACAAAAGCCTTGGCCCCGATGTTTTGCAAACCGATGGCATTGAGCAGGCCGCAGGCAGTCTCCACGATCCGCGGGGTCGGATTGCCCAAACGTGGTTCCAGAGACAGGCCCTTGACCACCAGTCCGCCCAGCTTGGACAAGTCGCCGTAAGGCGCAAACTCGGAGCCATAGCCAAAGGTCCCGGAGGCAGTCAGGATGGGATTGGCCAGTTCCAGGCCAGCCAGGCTGCAGGACATATCTTTCATGGTCTCTTATTATCCTCCTCAATAATCGATCGGAGCCCGGGTTTCAACCGCAGATTTCTTTTTTTCTGTCCCTATTCAGGCAGAATCAGCTCGTTAGCCCAAAAAACCGGGCCATGGATACAGGCCTGTTTCTGGCTTTTATCGGCAAGGATCACAGCACATCCCAGGCAGGCTCCAACTCCGCAGACCATGGTTGTCTCCATGGACAGCTGGCATTTGGCCTTGTGCTGCAAGGCCAGATCCTGCACAACCCGTAAAAAGGGGATCGGGCCGCAAGCCAGGATCTTTCCGTCCCGGGAATAGCCCTCTATTTTTACCTGGAGGGCCTTGTTTAGCTTTTTCAAGTCCTTGGCTGTCTTATCCTGGAGGTTCCAGACCAATATCGTTTCGGCGACTTCTGGATAGGGATAGTTTTTCAAGTCATGCCGGTGCCCGAACAGGAGTTCCAGATTTCCGGGCCTGGGATGGCTGCGGATCAGGCCCACAAAAGGAATAATTCCCATCCCCCCGGCCAGGAGCAGGGTCGGTGTTTCGTGTTCGTACGCAAATCCCTTGCCCAGTGGTCCCCAGACTGTGACCGGGTCTCTGGCTTTCAGGGCGGTCATCTGCCGGGTGGCCTTGCCCACAACCTGGTAGTGGATGTGCAATCCTTCTTCGTCCAGGTTGGCGATGGAAAAGGGGCGGGCGCTTAAGGGGTCTAAGGTCCAGGTCTGAGGCCGGAGCATGAGGAACTGTCCCGGGGTCCACTGCCAGTTTGGGGGCTCCAGCACCAGATGGTGAAAGAGGTTTTGATCCGGTGACGAGGTCTGGATAACAGACAGGGTCTGACATGACGGCTGCTGGGGCGGATTCATTTCGTATTTCCCTCCAAAAACTGTCTGGCCATAGCCCGGCCCTGGTCCCCTCCTCCGGCCATGCGGGAGATTTCCTGTTCGATCTCCCGGCCCTGGAGCCTGGTGCAGTAGGTGAAAGTCTGATCATCCTGCACCTCCTTGTGCACCTTGAAATGGCGATCGGCCAGCGAGGCGAGCTGCGGCCAGTGCGAAATAAGAATGACTTGATGATGGCGGGCCAGTTCGGTGATCCTTTGTCCGACCTGACCCAAAATGATTCCTCCGATACCGGCATCTACTTCATCAAACAACAGGGTGGGGAATTCATTGCCGGCCATCAGGCCGACCAGGGCCAGGAGAAACCTGGACAGCTCCCCGCCCGAAGCGATTTGATCCAGGGGTTGCGGGGGCTGTCCCGGGTTGGGTATCCACAAAAGCCGCCCCTGCAGTTCTTCAATGCCCGCGGCAATTTCAACCGGAGTGAAGTCAAATTCAACGTGGACATCCGGAGCGAAACCCAGTTGCTGCAGTTCGTTTTCCAGTCTGGAACACAGGGCAGCGGATTCCTCCTTGCGGGCCTGGTTGACTTCTCCGATAACCTCAGACAGCCGGGCGTGTACTTCGTGTTGTTGTTTTTTGATTTGGGTCAGTTCCAAATGGCAGGTATCCAGAAAGGACAGATTGGATTCGATTTCCTGGTCCAGATCCAGGAGCTGCTCCAGGCTCCTGTTCATCTTGCGCTGCAATTGACTGAGCTGCCACAACCGGGATTCGATATGTTCCAGCTCCTGCTCACTTTCCTGAGTAATGGGAGCCTGCTTCAGGCTGGAGCCGAAATCCATGAGGATCTGGCGTACCTCTTCGAGCTGTTCGCCAAACTCGGCGTATTGCTGGTCTAAGGCGGCCAGGGTTCGGATTTCCCGCTGCATGTCGTGGATGCGGTCCACCAGCGGACCCTGCTCTCCGTACAGGGTTTCCAGACAGCGATGCACAGCCTCCTGGGCCTGGGCCTGATCGCGTAGAATCTGCTTGCGGTTTTCCAGTTCCTCCAGTTCTCCCGGTTTGGGGCTTACTTTGCGGATTTCGTTTTGCTGATATTCCAAAAACTCCCGCTTGCTGTCCAGTTCTTCAGTTTTTTTGGTGAGTTCTGCTTCCCGTTTGTTCAGCTCTTTAAGCTTTCCGAGCAGATCTTCGCGTTTTTTGCGCAAATCTTCACGAAGGTAGCTGTCCAGGAGCTGCTGGTGATAGGATGGCTTGAGCAGACGCTGCTGGGCATGCTGGCTGGTATGAATGATCAGGCGGGGCCGCATCTGGCGGATCTTGTCCTGGGAACTGAGGCGGTCGTTGACATACACCCGGCTGCGCCCGGATTCAGCCGACAGCTCGCGGCGCAGGATGGTCTCACCTTCCGGAAGTTGAAAGGCCGCCTCCACCAAGGCCTTGTCCTGACCGGAACGGATCATGCCCGTGCCCAGCTTGTCGCCCAGGATGAAATCCAGGGCCCGGAGGATAAAAGACTTACCCGCCCCGCTCTCTCCGGAGAGCACGTTCAGACCCGGGGCGAACTCCAGCTCCAAGTCTTCAATCAAGGCCAGGTTTTGTATACGCAAAAATTCCAACATGATGCAGTTTGCTCCTCTTCCAATGCAAGGCAAACTAACATGTTTCCAGTCATTGTTCCAGAGTCTCGGGCAATCTTTTGTGAATTTTTGTACAAACAATTTTTGGCCCGCTCCCACTGCCGTGGGAGGGGGTCAAAAATTGTTATTGACAAACGCGCCAGGATATGTTGGTGTTTCTTCTTCGAAAGGGGCTGTAGCTCAGTTGGGAGAGCGCCTGAATGGCATTCAGGAGGTCAGGAGTT